>CALEQS010000200.1 GCA_937907975.1 uncultured Clostridia bacterium
CAAATTCGGGTGTCCAAAAGCTTTACATATTTGTCGTGGAACGCCGTAAAGGTGCCTGCATCCAGTTCGTCACGGATGCGTTCCATCAGGTGGTTATAGAACCAGAGGTTATGCATGACCAGCAGACGCATGGCCAGCATCTCGTCCGCCTTGACCAGATGGCGCAGATAGGCGCGGGAGAAGGAGCGGCAGGTCGGGCACTGACAGTCCGGGTCCAGCGGCAGCGGATCTGTCTTATACTTCTCATTCTTAATGTTCATGGTGCCCTTCCAGGTGAAGAGCTTGCCGTGGCGGGCATTGCGGGCAGGCATAACGCAGTCAAAGAAATCCACGCCCCGGGCCACGCCCTCAATGATATTGCTCGGAGTGCCCACGCCCATCAGATAGCGGGGCTTGTCAGCCGGCATATAGGGCTCCACCGCTTCGATGATCTCGTACATTGTCTCGGTAGGCTCCCCCACTGCCAGGCCGCCGATGGCAAAGCCGTCGCAGTCCAGCTGGGTGATCTGCTGCATATGCTTGATACGCAGGTCCGGGAAGGTGCATCCCTGGTTGATGCCGAAGAGCATCTGATGCGGGTTCACGCAGTCTGGCTGGGCATTCAGCCGCTTGTGCTCCGCAACACAGCGCTCCAGCCAGCGGTAGGTGCGCGCGCAGGATTTCTCTGCATATTCATAGGTCGCCGGGTTTTCCACGCACTCATCAAAGGCCATGGCAATATCACTGCCCAGATTGGACTGGATGCGCATGGATTCCTCCGGCCCCATAAAGATCCGACGCCCATCCACATGAGAAGAGAACGTAACGCCCTCCTCCTTGATATTGCGCAGTTTGGCCAGAGAGAACACCTGAAACCCACCGCTGTCCGTCAGGATCGGGCCATACCAGTCCATAAACTTATGCAGGCCGCCCATCCGCTTTACCACGTCGTCGCCGGGACGGACATGGAGGTGATAGGTATTGGACAGCTCGATCTGGCAGTTCAGTTTTTCCAGATCATGGGCAGACACGCCGCCCTTGATGGCCGCCTGGGTGCCCACGTTCATAAAGACCGGGGTCTGGGCCGTACCGTGAACGCAGGTGAACTCTCCCCGCCGGGCTCTGCCCTCTGTTTTCAAAACTCGAAACATAGAAAACTCCTGTTGTCATCCGATGCAGAGGGGCTTTCCCATCCCACTCCGCTGTGTTAAATTATTACTATAAATATAATGAATATAATGATAAAAGCAAAAAGGGATTCTTACATGAAAAAACAAAGTCTTTGGAAACCGCTCTCACTTCTGCCCGCACTGGCAATGCTGGCAGTGATCTTCTCCTTCTCCGCCCAGACCGGTACTCAGTCCGGCGGACTGAGCCAAGCCGTCAGGCGCACTGGGTCTATTAGAGCTTATACGTCATCTGATCCGCCGATACAAAAGAAAATGGCAGACAAACTGACAGTATAACGGTTTGCAGCAAAATCGTCAAGGTCACATACCCCTGCTTCCCGCATAGGATAGAAGCAGGGGCATTTCTTTGAATTTTCTCAGCTGATAAACATGGCGTCGCCAAAGGAGAAGAAGCGGTATTTCTCGCGTACAGCCTCGTTATAGGCATTCAGAATGTGCTCCCGGCCTGCCAGCGCAGACACCAGCATGATCAGGGTGGACTCCGGCAGGTGGAAATTGGTGACCAGGGCATCCATCACCTTGAAGCGGTAGCCCGGGTAAATAAAAATATTCGTCCAGCCGCCGGTGGCAGTCATGGTGCCATCCTCTGCCGCCCAGCTCTCCAGCGTGCGGCAGGAGGTCGTGCCCACACAGATCACGCGGCCGCCGTTTTTCTTAGTCTCATTGATAATGTCGGCAGTCTCCTGAGGAATGACGCAGTATTCCGAGTGCATCTCATGTTCGGTGATCTCGTCCTCTTTCACCGGCCGGAAGGTGCCCAGACCCACATGGAGGGTCACATAGCACAGCTTAACGCCCATATCCTCGATCTGCTTCAGCAGCTCCGGGGTGAAATGCAGGCCCGCCGTGGGGGCCGCCGCAGAGCCGACCACCTTGGAATAAACCGTCTGATAGCGCTCCTGGTCCTTCAGTTCCGCTTTGATGTAAGGCGGCAGAGGCATCCGGCCCAGCTCCTCCAGGACCTCAAGGAAGATGCCCTTGTACTCAAAATGCACCAGGCGGTTGCCATCGGACAGCACCTTCTGCACCTCCGCCTGAAGCTGACCGTTACCAAAGGAGACGCGGGCGCCCTCGCGCAGCTTCTTGCCCGGGCGCACGAGGCACTCCCACACGTCGCCGCCCTTGTCCACCAGCAGCAGGATCTCCACCGTGCCGCCGGTAGGACGATGGCCGATGAGCCGGGCGGGCAGCACCCGGGAGTTATTCAGCACAAGGCAGTCCCCGGGGCGCAGGAACTGGGGCAGGTCATAAAAATGGTGGTGGCCGATCTCACCGGTGGTCTTGTCCAGCGTCATCAGCCGGGAGCCATCCCGGCGGTCAAGCGGAGTCTGCGCAATGAGCTCCGGGGGCAGGTCATAGTTAAAATCACTCGTCTTCATAGAATGGAACTTCCGTCCTTTTGTATAAAATATAGGAGAGATGCCTGAACTATTTTCTCCACCCTGACTCACTCTGCCGCTTGACGCACTTAATTTATTGTGTTAAAGTAAACAAAAATGCGTGATAGAGGCGCGGAATTCATCAGTCCTCCAGCCGAGAGCACCGAGCTCAGTGAAGCTGGACAAAAGGGAATTCCGCCGAAGGAGCCGCTCTCCGGTGGGAAAGGCTGCCTGGGCGCAGGTGCGAACAGCCCTGCGACTGTCATCAGGATCACTTATCTGATGTTGAGCTGTCGCTGCCTTTTGCATATTGGCCGGTCTGCGCCCGTCACCCGGACATTATAGTACAAAGCCAGCCGGTTTTTCAACCCGCTGGCGCTTTTTTTTGGAGGTAATCATCATGAAACAGTACAAAGTTGGTGTTGTTGGCTGTACCGGCATGGTCGGTCAGCGTTTTGTCACCCTGATGGAAAACCACCCCTGGTTCCAACTGACCGTTGTCGCCGCCAGCGCCCGCAGCGCCGGAAAGACCTATGAGGAGGCCGTCGCCCCCCGCTGGGCCATGGACACCCCCATCCCCGAGGAGGCCAAAAAGCTGGTCGTGATGGACGCCACTGCCGACATTGAAAAGATCGCCGCCGCCGTGGACTTTGTATTCTGCGCAGTCGACATGAAGAAGGACGAGATCCGCGCACTGGAGGAGGCCTATGCCAAACACGAGTGCCCGGTGGTGTCCAATAACTCCGCCCACCGCTTCACCCCCGATGTGCCCATGGTGGTGCCCGAGATCAATCCCGAACACCTGGAGGTCATTGCCGCCCAGCGCAAGCGTTTGGGCACCAAGCGCGGCTTCATTGCCGTCAAGTCCAACTGCTCCCTCCAGTCCTATGTGCCTGCTCTGCATCCCCTGCGCGCCAGGTACGGGCTGGACAAGGCGCTGGTGTGCACCTATCAGGCCATCTCCGGTGCCGGCAAGACTTTTGAGACTTGGCCTGAGATGATCGACAACGTGATCCCCTACATCGGCGGTGAGGAAGAGAAGAGCGAGCAGGAGCCGCTGAAGCTCTGGGGCAAGGTGGAAGGCGACCATATCGTGAACGCCGACTCCCCCGCCATCACCGCTCAGTGCCTGCGCGTGCCGGTGTCCAACGGCCACATGGCCGCCGTGTTCATGTCCTTCCCCGACGGCAAAAAGCCCTCCATTGAAGAGATCAAGGACGTCTGGGCCGGCTTCAAGGGCCGCGCTCAGGAGCTGGAGCTGCCCTCCGCCCCCAAGCAGTTTCTCCACTATTTTGAGGAGAACGATCGTCCCCAGACCAAGCTGGATCGTATGCTGGAGAGAGGCATGGCCGTCTCCATCGGCCGCCTGCGCCCTGACACCCAGTATGACTATAAGTTTGTCTGCCTGTCCCACAACACCCTGCGCGGCGCCGCCGGCGGCGCTGTGCTTCTGGCCGAGCTGCTGTGCGCAGAGGGCTACATGGAAAGGAACTGATTTTTAATGCGTAACCCCGTTTTTACCGGCGCCTGTGTCGCCATTGTCACCCCCTTCACCGACGACAACAAGGTGGACTTTGACCAGTTCGGCCAGCTGATCGAGCGGCAGATCGCCGCCGGTACAGACGCCATCTGCGTCTGCGGCACCACCGGCGAGTCCGCCACCATGTCTCTGGAGGAGCACATGGAGACCGTGGAATACTGCATCAAGAAGGTCGCCGGCCGGGTTAAGGTCATTGCCGGTGCCGGCAGCAACGACACCGCCGCTGCCCTGATGCTGTCCCAGCATGCCGAGGCCGCCGGTGCCGACGCCCTGCTGCTGGTGACCCCCTACTACAACAAGGCCACTCAGATGGGACTCATCAAGCACTATGAGTACATCGCCGACCGGGTGCACACCCCCATCATTCTCTACAACGTGCCCTCCCGCACCGGCTGCTCCTTCACCGCCGCCACCTATCAGCAGCTGGCAAAGCACCCCAACATCTGCGGTGTCAAGGAGGCCAGCGGCAACTTCGGACTGATTCTTGAGACCCGCAGACTGTGCGGAGATGACTTCTACATCTGGTCCGGCAACGACGATCAGGTCGTGCCCATGATGAGTCTGGGTGCCAAGGGTGTGATCTCGGTGGTGAGCAATGTTCTGCCTGAGGTCATGGTCAAGATGAGCCACCTCTGCCTGGAAGGCAGCTTCGCGGAAGCCGCCAAGATGCAGATCGAATACAACGACCTGTGCAACGCTCTGTTCATGGAGGTCAATCCCATCCCCGTCAAGGCCGCCATGGAACTGATGGGCCTTTGCAGCGGCAACATCCGCCTGCCCCTGTGCGAGATGTCCCCCGAGCACCATGTCGCCCTGCGGGAGACCCTCTCTGCCTACGGCGTTGCGCTGAAAAACTGAGGAGTCCGGCATGGTACGAAAGATCATTATTTCCGGCTGCAACGGCCGCATGGGCCGGGTAGTCGAGAGCATCTGCGCGTCAGATCCCGATGTGAGCGTGGTGGCAGGCTTTGACGTCAGCCTGGAAAGCCGCGCCTTCCCTGTGTTCGTCTCCCCCGCCAACTTCACCGGCGAGGCTGATGCGGTGATCGACTTCTCCAGTCCCGCTGCGCTGGACGGCCTGCTGGCCTTTGCGCTGGAGCGCAGGGTGCCGCTGGTGCTGGCCACCACCGGCTACTCCGACGAGCAGCTGGCCCGGATCAACGAGGCCAGCAGGAGCATCCCCATCTTCCGCAGCGCGAATATGTCTCTAGGCATCAACGTCCTGCTGGAGCTGGTCAAAAAGGCCGCCGCTGTACTGGGCGACAGCTATGACATCGAGATCGTTGAAAAGCACCACAACCGCAAGGTGGACGCCCCCAGCGGCACCGCTCTGATGATCGCCGATGCCGCAGCAGGTGCGCTGAATTTCAAGCCGGAGTATGTCTATGAGCGACACAGCGTCCGTCAAAGCCGGGACAAGAAAGAGATCGGCATCAGCTCCGTCCGCGGCGGTACCATTGTCGGCATTCACGAGATCATGTTCGCCGGCCGGGACGAGATCATCGAGATCAAGCACACCGCCATGAGCCGCGAGATCTTCGCCAGCGGCGCGGTCAAGGCCGCAAAATTCCTGGCCGGTGTGAGCAAGCCCGGTATGTACGACATGTCCATGCTGGTGGAAAACAACTAAGCGGCGCATGGGTATTCCCCTGCACCGCGCCGCAAAAGGAGCATCCGGAAATGGAACATAAAATCACAAAAATCTCCTATGCCAATGATGTGACCCTCATCACGCTGTCCGCTCTGCCCAGCGGAAAGGCCGTAAGTCAGGTGCTGACCGCATTTGCCGCCAGCGGGATCAACGTCGACATGATCTCCCAGACCGCCCCGCAGGGCGGCTCCATGCGGCTGAGCTTCACCGTATCCGACCGGGATCTGAGTCAGGTGCTGACGATTCTTGGCCAGATCAGCAACGGAAGCAAGGGTTTGAATCCCGAGATCCTGCCCGGCAACTGCAAGATCGCCTTTTTTGACGCCGACATGGTGAACACTCCCGGCGTGGCGGCCAAGGTATTCTCTCTGCTCAGCGAAGCCGAGATCCAGATCATGCTGGTCACCACCTCTGACGTGGACATTTCCATTCTGGTCAGCGCCCACGAGCTGGGTGATGCGCTGAGCGTCATGCAGAACGCCTTTGGCGTCACCCCCGAGGAAGTCAACTTCTAATCATTGCCCAAGCAAGCAAAAGTGCCCGAACCGCATGGTTCGGGCACTTTTTGCTTCAAATCAGGTCGTATGATCCGACGTATGAAATGTCTTTAAATTACCGGTCTTGCCACTGCGGCGCTCCAGCTCCTCCGCCAGATCATTCGCCGTAATGCCTTTGCAGATCATCATGACCATCAGGTGATAGAGCAGGTCACCGGTCTCCTCGGCAATCTTTTCGTCATTCTGATCTTTTCCCGCAATCAGCAGGAGTGCACAGGCCTCGCCGACTTTTTTCAGAATCTTGTCCAAGCCCTCCCGAAAGAGATAAGCAGTATAAGATTCTGCGCCATCGCTGTCCCGGCGCGTTTCAATAACCTGCATCAGGGCATCAAAGCTCTGTCCTTCTGTCTGACAGCGTCGGTTCAAATCGGCCATGACCGCCTCCAGCGTAACACCGGAGAAGCAGAGCAGGACCGTAACATGGTAGAGCACGTCGTTCAGCTCCCCTACCGTCTCCGCCTGATCGTCATTCTTTGCGGCGATGCACACCTCAAAGGTCTCCTCGCCGCATTTTTTCAGAATTTTATCCAATCCCTGGCCGTAGAGATAACTGGTATAGGACTTTTCTCCGCCGCCGCTCTTCCGGCGCTCCAACGCCACGGCGTACTGGTCGGCGATCGCCGTCTGTGCCCGGTTTGTCATGTTTCCGCCTCCCAGATCGTATTGAAAAAGCAGCTGCGTGCGCCGGTATGGCAGGTCGGGCCGTCCGGCTCACAGAAATAGAGCAGGGTGTCCGTATCGCAGTCGGTGACCATCTTCTTTACATGGAGGAAGTTGCCGCTGGATTCGCCCTTGTTCCAGAGCTTCTGACGGGAGCGGCTCCAGAACCAGGCAGTATGGGTCTTGAGCGTCAGCTCATAGGCTTCTGCATTGGTAAAGCCCAGCATCAGCACCTCGCCGGTCTGCCAATGCTGGACAATAACCGGGATAAGGTCGGATTTCTGAAATAAGTCTTTTGTTTCGATCATGCGTTTTCCCTCACAGGTATGTTCTGCTCCCGCAGGTATTCCTTCACCTGCGGCACGGTCAGCTCTCCAAAATGGAACAGGGACGCAGCCAGTGCCGCGTCGGCGTCTGACTGTTCAAACACCTCCGCAAAATGCTCCAGACTGCCGCAGCCTCCGGAGGCGATCACCGGGATATGGACAGCATCCACAACCGCCTTGGTCATCTCCAGATCAAAGCCCTGTTTCGTGCCGTCGGCATCCATGCTGGTGAGCAGGATCTCGCCAGCTCCCATCCGCTCACCTTCCTTCGCCCATTCCACCGCATCCATGCCGGTAGGCGTGCGGCCGCCGGCCACGACGACCTCATAGCCGCCCTCGGGGCGGCGGCAGGCATCAATGGCCAGCACGACACACTGTGAGCCGAAGCGTTCCGCCGCCCGGGAGATTAGACTGGGGTCTTTGACTGCCGCAGAGTTGACGCTGATCTTATCCGCACCCGCCCGGAGCAGTTCCTGAAAGTCATCCAGCGTACGGATGCCGCCGCCCACGGTAACGGGGACAAAGACCTGCTGAACGGTGCGGCGCACCACATCGGCCACAGTTTTGCGGGCCTCCACGGTGGCTGTGATGTCCAGAAAGACGATCTCATCCGCGCCCTGTTTGGAGTAATAGGTGGCCAGTTCTACCGGGTCGCCGGCATCCCGGATATTGACAAAATTGACACCCTTGACCACCCGGCCATCCCGAACATCCAGGCATGGGATAATACGCTTTGCCAGCATTACTGCTCCCCTCCCGTCCGAACCGCCTCAGCCAGATCAATAGTGCCGGCATAGTAGGCCTTGCCAATGATCGCGCCGTAAAGGCCCATCTCTGCAAGGCGCTCGATGTCCTGATTATTGGACACGCCACCGGAGGCCACGATCTGGCAGTCGACCGCGCTCTGAAGCGCACGCAGGCGCTCATAAGACGGGCCGGAAAGTGCGCCATCCGTCTCTATATCAGTGAAAATCAGTGTTTTGACACCGAGATCCTCCATCTGCTTTGCAAAGGCCAGATAGTCCAGGCCGGAGTCCTCGATCCAGCCTGCGGTTTTGACTTTGCCGTCCTGCGTGTCCACGCCCACGGCGATACGCTCGCCATAGCGCTCGACGGCGGCGCGGACAAAGTCGGGATCTGTGACAGCGGCGGAACCAATGACTGCCCGCCAGACGCCCATGGCAAACACAGCCTCCAGATCTGCCATGCAGCGAATGCCGCCACCCAGCTCGATCTTCATGCCGGTCCTGTCTGCCACCGCCTTCACGATGGCGGAATTGACCCGCCGGCCGGACTTGGCCCCGTCCAGATCCACCATATGGATGTATTTGGCGCCTGCGGCGGCAAAGGCCTGCGCCGTGACGATGGGATTCTCCGCCACCTTATGCACAGTATCAAAGTCACCCTTCAAAAGCCGGACGACCTTGCCGTCCTTCAAATCAATCGCCGGTTCAATAATCATCGGTTCATCTCTCCAAAGTTTTTCAGCATGGCAAGCCCGATCTCGCCGCTCTTTTCCGGGTGAAACTGGGTGCCGAACACATTGCCGCTCTGCACGGCGGCCACCACCGAGGTGCCATAGTCGGTTCGGGCAATGACCTGAGACTCATCCTCCGCCACAGCGCAGAAGGAATGGACGAAGTAAACGTAAGCGCCCTCATCAATGCCACGGAAAAGCGGAGAATCATTCTGAAAATGCAGCTCATTCCAGCCGATATGAGGCAGTTTGAGCACAGTGTCGATCTTTTTGACACTGCCCTTGACGAAGCCGAGTCCCTTACAGGGACGCACCTCCTCGCCCCGTTCCAGCAGCAGCTGCATCCCAAGGCAGATACCCAGAATAGGCTTTCTTTCGCTCTCGGCGATCAGCACCTGATCCAGTCCCGGCCCGCGCAGCCTGTCGGCAGCGTCCGGAAACGCACCCACACCGGGCAGAAGGATGGAATCCGCCAGCTCCAGCTCTTTGGCGTCACTGGTGATCTTTGTCTCAAGTCCCAGATAATGCATGGCATTGGACACACTCATCAGATTGCCGACGCCGTAATCCACGATCGCGGTATAGCCCATCAGAGCACCCCCTTGGTGGAGGTCACGCCGCTTCCCTCGATCCTGATCGCGTCCTTGACCGCCAGACCAAAGGATTTGAAAAGTCCCTCGGTGATATGGTGTGCATTGACGCCGTAAAAGCACTTCTGGTGCAGGGTAATGCCCGCATTGTGGGCCACCGCCCGCATAAACTCCAGCGTCAGGCAGGAATCGTACTCACCAATGCGCTCCTGCGGCATTTCCGCATCAAAGGCCAGATAAGGCCGGTTGGAAAAGTCCAGTGCAGTGAAGGTGAGTGCCTCGTCCATGGGAACATAGGCAGAGCCGAAGCGGCGGATGCCCTTACGGTCGCCCAGCGCCTCGCGGATGGCCTGACCCAGCACAATACCGGTGTCCTCCACCGTGTGGTGGCCGTCCACATAGAGGTCGCCCTTGGCCGTGAGCTTCAGGCCAATGCCGGCATAGAAGCCAAAGGCAGTGAGCATATGGTCGAAGAAGCCGATGCCGGTATTGACCTGCACCTCTCCCCCGTCCAGATCCAGCTGAATGCTGATCTGGGTCTCTTTCGTATTGCGTTCGATCGTCGCAGTCCGAGCCATAGCAGTCACTCCTCAAAGCGCACGCGGATGGAGTTTGCGTGTGCGGTCAGGTGCTCCGCCTCCGCAAAGGCGATCACCTCATCATGGATGGGCTCCAGCGATGCGCGGTCAAATTCCAGCACGCTCATAGTCTTGAGGAAGCTGTCCACACTCAGCGGCGAGAAGAAGCGGGCCGTGCCGGAAGTGGGCAGAACATGATCCGGTCCGGCCAGATAGTCACCCAGCGGCTCGGGGGCCCAGGAACCCAGGAACACCGCGCCGGCATTCTTGATCTTGGGCAGGAGCGCACGGGGCTCTGCGGTGCAGACCTCCAGGTGCTCGGGGGCCACCTCATTGGCCAGCTCCACACAGCGCTCCAGACTGGGGCAGACAATGACTGCACCGAAGTTCTTGATGGACTCCTCCATGATCTCGCTCCGGCTCAGATAACCGGTCTGGCGGATGATCTCCGCATCCACCTGCTGAGCAAGCTCCATGCTGGTAGTCAGCAGAATAGCGGAAGCCAGCCGATCATGCTCCGCCTGACTCAGCAGGTCAGCGGCCACATACTTGGCCTCGGCCGTCTCATCGGCGATGACCAGCACCTCGGAGGGGCCGGCCACCATGTCGATGTCCAGCGTACCATAGGCCATGCGCTTGGCGGCGGCCACAAAGGCATTGCCCGGGCCCACCAGCTTATCCACCTTGGGAATAAAGCCCGCGCCGTAGGTCAACGCAGCCACAGCCTGCACGCCACCCAGACCGATCACCCGGTCCACGCCGGCGATCTTCGCGGCGGCCAGCACAGCGTTATTGAGGTTGGCGGTGGGCGGCGTGACCATAATGATCTCCTCCACCCCGGCCACCTTAGCCGGGACGGCATTCATCAGCACGGAGGAGGGATAGGCCGCCGTACCGCCGGGAACATAGATGCCCACGCGGGTCAGGCCGCGCACCACGCGTCCCACCCGGCCGCCGTCAGGAGAGGTCCACTCTATGGTCTTGGCCAGCAGGTGCTCATTATAATCCCGGATATTGGCCGCGGCGTGCTCCATCGCGCGGATGAGCTTGGCGTCGCAGGATGCATAGGCCGCAACCAGCTCCTCTCTGGTAAACTCACGGGGCGCAGCCTTGTCTAACTTCAGCGAATACTCCTCCACAGCCTCATAGCCCCGCTGACGCACATCCTCCATGATGGCGGCGGCAGAGCGGGTGATCTCCTCACCCACGGCGGCGGAACGGGAACGCAGATCGACGATCAGAGCTTTTTCCTGAACGCCGTCGGCGGTAACGATCTGGATCATAGTGCTTTCTCCCTCAATTCTGCTTCGCATTTCCCGATAAAATCAAGGATCTGCGTCTTATAAAGTTTCATGCTGGCGGTATTGACGATGAGCCGGGCAGAGACATCCGCCACGGTCTCGATGGGCACCAGGCCATTGGCTTTCAGCGTCGCACCGGTCTCCACGATGTCCACGATGGCGTCGGTCAGGCCGAGGATGGGTGCCAGCTCCACGGAGCCCTCGATTTTAATAATATCTACATCCATACCCTTATTGGCAAAGAAGCGTTTGGCCACATTGGGGTATTTGGATGCAATGCGGCGGGTCTTATAGCCCTTATAGAAGTCCGTGCCCTCCTTGACAGCCAGCGCAAAACGGCACCGGCCAAAGCCCAGGTCGAGCACCTCGTAAAAGGAGCCTCCCTTTTCCAGAATGGTGTCCTTGCCCACAATGCCCAGATCGCAGACGCCCTGTTCCACATAAGTGATGACGTCCGGCGCTTTGGAGAGCACCGCATCCAGCGGATAATTCGGGATCTCGTGGATGAGCCGGCGGCCCGGGTTCCGCACCGGGGTGGTGTCCAGCCCCATCTGGTCAAAGAGGTCCATGGATTTATCCAGCAGTCTGCCCTTGGTAATGGCGATTCTCAAGCGATCACTCATGCTCCCACCGTCCTTTCACCCTGACTGTCCAGCACCAGCACATGGGGTATCCCCTTTTCCCGCGCCAGCGCAAGCGTCAGCTCCAGGCTGGCACAGGGAGACAACTCGCAGGTACCGTCCGGGCGGCGGTCCACTTCGGCGATGGCCCGGGAGAGCTGGCTGAGTTCATAATAAATAACAGTGTCCACCACCGGGTCCGGTACATCAGGAAGGCAGGCGGCGACGGCGTCCACGTCCACAGCGAAGCCGGTGGCCTGCGCCGGACGGCCGAACGCCTCCAGCAGGCGGTCATAGCGGCCGCCGGAGAGGACCGCCGTTCCGGCGCCCTCCACATAGCCCCGGAACACCACGCCGGTATAGTAGTCGATCTGGTGCACCAGGCCGAGATCAAAACGGACGTACTGGCCGTAACCGGCCTGCTCCAGCAGCTGGTAAAGGGTGCGCAGATAGGCGATGGTGCCCTCTTCCCCGCTGCCCAGCGCTTCGGCCTCGTCCAGCACTTCCACGCCGCCGAAGAGGTAGGCCAGCTGATTCAGCGCGGCGCAGGCGGGACGGTCGCTGTAATCAGCCAGAAACGCCCGCAGCGCGGCAAAGTTCTTGCCCTCGATCAGTGCGCGGATCTGCTCTGCAGTCTCGTCGTCGATCTTCATCTCGCTGGCCAGCGCCCGGTAGATCCCGGCGTGGCCGATCTCGATATGGAAGTTCTTCAGCCCGCAGGAGCGCAGAGAGTCAACCGCCATGCAGATCATTTCCAGATCCGCCCGGACACCCCGGGCCCCGATCAGCTCCACGCCGCACTGGGCAGCCTCGCCGTCCACACCGTGGTTGGCATCGCTGGAGCGGTAGACGTTCTGATTGTAGTAAAAGCGCTGCGGCAGAGGAATGTCCTTCAGCTTGGTCGCCGCCACGCGGGCGATCGGAATGGTGCATTCCGGCCGCATGACGCAGATCTTGCCGGAACGGTCGATCACCTTGAGCATGGACTCCTGCGGAATGGCACAGCCGCCGGTGACAAAGGAGTCGTAGAACTCCACCTCCGGGGTGATGATCTCCGCATAACCGCGGCGGCTGAAGAGGTGTGTCAGCTGGGACTGCACCTGCCGGCGCTCCCGGCACTCGCTGAACAGCCGATCCCGGGTCCCCTCCGGGGTGTATGGAATGAATTTCATGGGCGATAGGCCCCCTTTACTTTAGTACACTAATACACTACCACTCTAAAACAATCCTGTCAATAGGGAATACTGCACAGCTTTAAAGTGAAACTCAGATCATCTTTTTATACTGCGAAATATCTGCTCAAAACAGGGTGATCTGACTGGTATCCGGGATGCCGTCCAGCGCCCCCATGAACTTGAGCTGGTCGATATGGGCCTTGGAAACCTTGGGACAGGCGTTGGAAAACTCCTCAATGGAGATGAACTCCCGTCCCTTGCGCGCCTCTACAATGGACAGCGCCGCAGATTCGCCCAGGCCGGGACAGGCCGTGAACGGCGGGATCAGGGCATTGTTCTCCTTGTCCACGATAAACCGGGTCGCATCGGATTTATAGAGGTCCATCTTCGCCATCTGGAACCCGCGCAGATAATACTCATAGAACACCTCAAGGGTGACCAGCATATCCTCCTCCACGGCGGCGGGCTTTTCCTTTGCCTCGATCTCCTTCATCTTATTGCGGCAGACCTCCATGCCCAAACACATACAGGTGGCGTCAATAGCCTTCGCGCGGATGGAGAAGAAGGCGGCATAGAAGGCCAGCGGCTCATGCACCTTGAACCATGCGATACGGAAGGCCATCATAACATAAGCCGCCGCATGGGCCTTCGGGAACAGGTAGCCGATCTTGGCCAGAGAGTCGATATACCAGTCGGGTACATTGTGCTCCTTCATGGTCTCCACCCAGCCGTCCTGAAAGCCGCCCTTTTTGACCTTGCCCTTACGGACGGCCTCCATGATATTGAAGGCCGTCAGAGGTTCCACGCCCTGATCCATCAGATAGAGCATGATGTCATCGCGGCATCCCACAGTGGAGTCAACGGTGGCGGTGCCGGAGACGATCAAATCCCGGGCGTTGCCCAGCCACACGTCGGTGCCGTGGGAGAAGCCGGACAGACGGATCAATGTGTTGAACTGGGTGGGCTGGGTGTCCATCAGCATTCCGCGGGTGAATTTGGTGTTGAACTCCGGGATGGCCACGGCACCGGTGGGGCCGAGAACCGGGTCATTTTCAAAGCCCAGTACCTTGGAGGACGTAAAAATGGACAGGGTGTCCTTGTCATCCAGTGGGATCTGCTGTGGATCCACACCAGTGATGTCCTGAAGCATACGGATCATGGACGGATCATCATGGCCCAACATATCCAGCTTCAGCAGGTTGTCCTCCATAGAGTGGTATTCAAAGTGCGTGGTGACGATGTCGGTATTGGGATCGTCCGCCGGGTGCTGGACTGGACAGAAATCGTAGATCTCCATATCGCCGGGAATGACGATCATGCCGCCGGGGTGCTGACCGGTGGTGCGCTTGATGCCCACGCAGCCCTTGGCCAGCCGGTTGATCTCCGCCGTGGGGGCGTGGATGCCCCGCTCCTCCAGATATTTTTTCGCATAGCCAAAGGCGGTCTTTTCCGCCACGGTACCCACCGTCCCAGCACGGAACACATGGCTCTCGCCGAACAGTTCAAAGGTGTAGCGGTGGGCCTTGGCCTGATATTCGCCGGAGAAGTTCAGATCAATATCCGGCATCTTCTTGCCGCCGAAGCCTAGGAAGGTCTCAAACGGGATATTAAAGCCGTCCTTAATGTACTTTGTGCCGCAGACCGGGCACCATGCGTCCGGCATATCCGCACCGCAGCCGTAATTCTTGCCCGCTTCAAAATCGGAGTGCTTGCACTTCGGGCAGCGGTAATGGGCGGCCAGTGAGTTGACCTCCGTAATACCGGAGAAGAAGGCGACGATGGAGGAGCCGACGCTGCCTCGGGAGCCGACCAGATAGCCGTGCTCCAGTGAGTTCTGCACCAGCTTCTGGGCAGACATATAAATGACATCGTATTTACGCTCGATAATGCCGGGCAGTTCCAGATCGATTCGATCCTGCACGATCTGAGGCAGCTTCTCGCCGTAGAGCTCGTGGGCCTTGGAATAAACCAGATATTCCAGCTCCTTGTCCGAGTCCTTCAGCTTGGGCGCAAACAGCTTCTTGGGCAGGGGCGGAATGGTATCCACCCACTTGGCAATGCGGTTGGGATCCTCCAGGACCACCTTGCGGCAGTCCTCCTCCCCCAGATAGCCGAACTCCTCCAGCATCTCGTCCGTGGTCTTGAAATAGATGGGCAGAGGGGAGTCTGCGTCCTTGAACTGCTTGGATGTCAGCAGGATGTGGCGGTAGATCTCGTCCTCCGGGTCCATGAAATGGACGTCGCCAGTGGCGCACACCGGCTTATTGAGCGCCTTGCCCAGCGCCAGAACCGTGCGGTTGAAATCCCGCAGCTCCTCCTCGCTCTCCACGATGCCCTCACGGAGCATATACATATTATTGCAGATGGGCTGGATCTCCAGATAATCGTACCACGAGGCGATACGCATCAGCTCATCCCAGCTCTTGCGGTCCACAATGGCCCGGAACAGCTCGCCCGCCTCGCAGGCAGAGCCGATGATGAGGCCCTCCCGGTTTTCGTTGATAAGGCTCTTGGGCATGATGGGAAAACGCTTGAAATGCTCCAGGTGGGCCAGAGAGATGAGCTTATAAAGATTGCGCAGGCCGGTCTGGTTTTTCGCCAGCACAATCAGGTGGTTTGCACTGCGCCGCTTTCCGCCGCCGCTGCCCGCACCGGCGCGCAGGGTACGCATGGCAGGGTTGATCTGCTGGAGCGTTTTGACGCCCATGTCGTTCAGATTGCGGTAGAGCGGCACCAGCATATAGGCCACTGTGGCGGCATCATCGGATGCCCGATGGTGATTAAAGGCCGGCAGATCCAGATACTCCGCCACCACATCCAGCTTATATTTACCCAGCTTGGGCAGGAGATTCTGGCAGAGGATCAGTGTATCCAGACTGGAATTATGGAAGGGACGGCCCATGCGGCGGCACCCCTCCGAAATAAAGCCCATGTCGAACTCCGCGTTATGGGCCGCCAGCGGGCGGTCCCCCACCCAGTCAAGGAACAGACTGAGTCCCTCCTCCTGGCCGGGCGCATCAGCCACCATATCATCGGTGATGCCGGTCAGCTCTACGATCTGTCGCGGGATGGGCTTGCCGGGGTTCAGGAAGGCGTTGTATTTGTCGATGATCTCACCGTTTTTCAGCACGACCGCGCCGATCTCGGTAATACGCTCCTTGCGGCGGTCAAGGCCGGTGGTCTCAATGTCGAAGCACACCATCTCGTCTTCCAGCGGCTGCTCCGTCGTGCCGTGGACGACCACCCGGTCATCCACGTCATTGCGGTAATAGGCCTCGGTACCCAGAATGACTTTGATCTTACTGCCGTTTCCGCTGGCCTTATAGGCCTCCGGAAACGCCTGCGCGATGCCGTGGTCGGTGATGGCAATGGCCGGATGCCCCCAGGAGATGGCCCGCTGGACAGCGCCGGTCACATCGGTCAGACCATCCATGGTGGAGTAGCGGGTATGCAGATGCAGCTCCACACGCTTCTCCTCCGCCAGGTCCTGACGGGGCGGCTTGGGGGTCCCCTCCGCCATGGCGAAGGGGCGCAGCTCCAGCTCGTTGGTAAATTTGCCGATCTGGAGCTTGCCCTGGATCAGCAGATATTTGCCCTCTTTGATCTTCTCCAGCAGCGGTTCCGCCTGCTTATTCTCATAAAAGCCGGACACCGTGATGGACCCGGTGCCGTCCGTAATATCAAAGTTGATGATCCATGCATTGCGCTTGGTCAGTTCCTTATGGTGGACGGAGAACACCTGGCCATTGATGACCACGCCGCCCATGTCTATGTCCAGCTTTCCGATGTCCACCGGTTCACCCCGGATGGGCTTGCCCAAAAAGGTGGCCTCGTCATTGCTGACGCGCTGCTTCTGAGGCGCGCGGGCGGCCGCCGCTTTGGGCCGCTGCTGGACGGCGGCGGTATAGGTCTGGGTGCGCAGCTGCTCCGTCTGGCGGAACAGCTCCTCCGCATCATCAGAGCGCTTTGGCTCCGCCAAACGCAGGCGGACAATGCGGCCATACATCTCGTGCACGCGGCTCTCCACCCGGCGGACAAAGGGCTCCAGCAGCTCGGCCCCGCCATTTTTCAGCTGAAGCGTGAGCTTGTCCCCTTCTTCTTCCAGCTCTGCACCGGAGAGCAGGCCATGGGCAGGCGGAAAGAGCTGGGAGAACTGCTCTCTCAGCCAGGACAGCGTGATCTCACCCTTACCGTCCGGGATCACAGTGCGCAGCGCGACCTTGTTCATCTGGTAGGCCAGCGCCAGCGCCTGCTCCAGTTCCCGGAGCCAGGTGTCATCCGCCCCCGGCTCCAGCGTGACATCCAGCAGGATCTCCGCCTTTTCCTCGTTGAGGTCAACTTTTAAAATTGTACATTTCTCTGCCAAAGCCAAAAGTTTTCCCTCCAACGGGCAGAGGGAAAACATCTGGAGCAGCGGAATGCAGAATTCTGTGCTCATAATATGAAAATGCTCCTAGAATCAAAGTTCGTCAATGAGCTTCATCAGCTCGTCCACCAGTACCTCCTGCGGCACCTTTTTCAGCACCTTGCCATGCTGGAACAGCAGTCCCTCGCCGTTGCCGCCGGCAATGCCGCAGTCTGCGGCAGATGCCTCGCCGGGACCGTTGACCGCGCAGCCCATCACCGCCACGGTGATCGGCTTTGTGCAGCCCTCCAGACGTTTTTCGACCTCCTGCGCCAGCGGAATGAGGTCAATGCGGGTGCGGCCGCAGGTGGGGCAGGCGATAAGCTCCGGACCGTCCTTTCTCAGGCCAATGGCCTTCAGGATCTGTTTGGCCACCACGATCTCATCCGCCGGGTCTGCCGTCAGGGTGACGCGGAAAGTGTCGCCGATGCCCTGGGCCAACAGGCCGCCGATGCCGATGGCGGATTTGATGGTGCCCATGGTGTAGGTGCCTGCCTCGGTAACGCCAAGGTGGAGCGGATAATGGCTCCGCTCATGCATCATACGGTAGGCTTCCATGGCGATGGGCACATTGGAGGATTTCAGCGAGACGCAGATGTTGTCAAAATCATATTTATTCAGCAGGGCGATATGGCCGAAGGCAGATTCCACCAGTGCCTCCGGGCACACTTTCCCGTACTTGGCCAGCAGAGGTTTTTCCAAACTGCCGCCGTTGACGCCGATGCGGATGGGAATGCCGCGGTCGGCGCAGGCATTGGCCACAGCCTTGACCCGATCCTCCCCGCCGATGTTGCCGGGGTTAATGCGCACCTTATCCGCACCGGCGGCGATGGCCTCCAGCGCAAGGCGGTAATCAAAATGAATATCCGCGACCAGCGGAATGGAGATGCGCTCCTTGATCTTGCCGATGGCCTTAGCGGCGGCCATATCCGGCACAGCTACACGCACGATGTCGCAGCCCGCCGCCGCAAGGCGGTCGATCTGCTGGACGGTGGCGTCCACATCGTGGGTAAAGGTATTGCACATGGACTGAATGCTTACCGGGGCACCGCCGCCCACGGGAACGCCGCCGACCATGATCTGCTTCGTCATATCCATCATCTCCCGATCAGTCTGTAAACATCATTGATGCCCACCACCAGCATCAGCGCCAGCAGAAGGGCCATACCGGCCATGTGGACATAGCCTTCATATTTGCCGGGGATCTCCCGGTGGATCACCTTGGACAATATCACATTGAGCACAAGGAAAAAAATGCGTCCGCCATCCAGCGCCGGCAGAGGCAGAAGATTCATGACCGCCAGATTGACGGCAATGAATGCGCCGAAATAGAGCAGATTGAGCAGAGCATCCCCGGTTGAGTCCGACTGCTCCCCAACCTGACTCATCGTATTCACGATGCCAATGGGCCCGGACATATCTTTCAGGCCCGCCGCTCCGCTGAACAGATCTTCCAGACCAAACCAGACCATACGGACAAAGTCCACGCCGGTGCGCAGAGCCGTGCTCATATTGCTGGCAAAGGTGCTCTCCGCAACGCTGAAATTGATACCGTAACGCTGGGTAGTTCCGCCGTTTCCGTCCGGATACTCGCCCAGAGCCACGGGAACATCCGTCAGCGCCAGTTTTTCACCATCCCGGCGGATCATGAGGTCCACGGTACTGCCGTTGCCCCGGCTCAAAAGGGTGGCCACATCATTGTAGACCAGCACCCGGTGGCCGTTGATCTTCAGCAGCGTATCACCTGGCTGGAGATAACCCTCCGTATAAGCGGGGCAGCCGTCGGCAAAGGAGCTGATGGTCGGCACAGCAGTGGACTTCGCCGTAGAAAACAAGCAGAGCAGAATGATGATCCCCACCAGGAAATTTGTGGCTGAGCCGGCCAGCAGGATGAGAAAGCGCCGCCATGCGGGAGCCTTTGTGAAACTGCGGGGGTCCGCGGTGGCTTCGTCCTCCCCCTCCATGGCGCAGAAGCCGCCGATGGGGAACAGACGAAGGGAATAGACCGTCTCCTTCCCCTGCTTTTTCAGCAGTTGGGGCCCCATGCCGATGGAAAATTCGTTCACCTTGACACCGGACAGCTTGGCGGTCATAAAGTGGCCGAATTCATGGACGGCGATGAGAAAACCGAAAAAGAGGATGGCCAATAAAATATAGAGCATAGTTTCTCCTTATCAGGAAATATGGGAGTAGACCGCTTCACGGGCGGCGCAGTCAGCCTCCAGCACGGCATCCAGCCGCTCTGCACTCTGGGCAGGAACGATGGTCAGGGCGCGCTCCACCAGGTCTGCAATATCGAGGAAGCCGATCTTATCATGCAGGAACAGATTGACTGCCGCTTCGTTGGCGCCGTTCATAATTGCGCAGGTGGTGCCGCTCTTTTTCGCGCACTCCAGCGCGATGCCAAGGCACCGGAAGGTATCGGGATCCGGGCGCTGGAAGGTCAGCTCCGGGCAGGAAAACAGGTCGAGCTCTGTGGCCGCGGCATTGGTGCGGCGGGGCCAGGTCAGAGCGTACTGGATGGGCAGGCGCATATCGGCGGAGCTGATCTGCGCCAGGATTGCATTATCACAGTATTCCACTAACGAATGAATGATGCTCTGCCGGTGGACGACGATCTGGATTTTTTCCGGAGGCATATGGTAAAGCCGCATTGCCTCAATAAATTCCATGCCTTTATTCATCAGAGTGGCCGAATCAATGGTGATCTTTGCGCCCATGCTCCAATTGGGATGCTTCAACGCGTCTTCCTTGGTGACGTTTTGCAGCCGCTCCCGGCTCCAGCCGAAGAAGGGGCCGCCCGAGGCCGTCAGGATCAGGCGCTTGACCTCTCCCCTGTCGGCGCAGCCCTGAAGGCACTGGAAGATAGCGGAATGCTCCGAATCCACCGGAACGATCTCCACGCCTTCCTGCGCCGCACGGGCCATGACCAATTCACCAGCACAGACCAGCGTCTCTTTATTGGCCAGCGCAATGCGCTTGTGGGCATCAATGGCAGCCAGCGTGGGACGCAAGCCGATCATGCCCATGACAGCGGTCACAACAGTATCTGCGCTGGGAAGCGTGGCCGCTTCGATCAGGCCCTCCATGCCGGAGGCCACGCGAATACCGGTGTCCGCCAGGCGGATGCGAAGCTCCGCCGCTGCAGTTTCATCATAGGCCGCCACCAGCTCCGGACGAAACCGGCGGGCCTGCTCCTCCAGCTTGTCAATACTGCGGTTTGCGGTGATCGCCGCCACCTGAAAGCCGCACTGGGCGGCCACATCCAGCGTCTGGGTGCCGATAGAACCGGTAGAACCCAGAACGGAAATAATCCGACTCATAGTTGAACCCTCCAACCTGTACCGCTCCCGGCGGACTCAGAAACCCGGGAAGCAGTGGTAAAACAGCATAATGACCGGTGCGCAGAACACCATGCTGTCAAAACGATCCATCATGCCGCCATGGCCGGGCAGCAGCTTGCCATAGTCCTTGATGCCGCACTCCCGCTTGATGAGGGAGAAAGACAGATCGCCGATCTCCGTGACCAGCGCGCCCGCAAGGCCGTAAATAGTCAGTGCGAGGTAGTGCACCTCCATGTGCCAGCCCATGTGAAGCACCAGGCCGTAAACCAGCGAGAACACCACACCGATCACAAGACCGCCGATAT
>CALEQS010000201.1 GCA_937907975.1 uncultured Clostridia bacterium
CACCGCCGCCGACCAGGCATTCCGCATTTACCGCATCACGAAGCCATTGAACGGCATCGTCACCATCTACGGTCAGCACATCTCCTATGACCTTGCCAATGTGCCGGTGCTGCCGTTTTCGACCGAAAGCCGCTCACCGCAGCTCATTCTCTCGCAGCTCCTTGCCGGAGATGCACGTTTCACCGGCTGGACGGACTACTCGGATGCAAAGGCGTTTTCCGTCACGCAGCCGAAAAGCGTCCGTGCCTGTCTCGGCGGTACGGAAGGCGCTATGCTTTCCAAATGGCACGGCGAGTTTGAGTGGGACAATTTCACGGTGAAGTTACATTCGCACCGTGGGCAGAAAACCGGCGTGGTCATTGAATACGGCAAGAACCTCACCGCTCTGGAGCAGGACGAGGACAACAGCGGCGTATATACCGCACTGCTCCCGTATGCCGTGTACACCCCGGAAGGTGCGGACACCGAAACTGTAGTCACGCTGCCGGAGGTGACGCTCCCCATTGTGACATCGGAGATCGTCCGGGCAAAAACGCTCATCATGGATTTCTCCGACCAGTTTGATGGAGTTGTGACCGAAGAAGCCCTCAGAGCCAAAGCCAACAGCTACATCAAAGCCAATCCGCTGGGAGCGACCATCCCCACGGTGAAGGTGTCCTTTGAACCGCTCTGGAAACAGCCGGAGTATTCGGCACTGCTGGAGCGGGTCAACCTCTGCGATACCGTCACCATCCGGCATTCGCTGCTCGGTGTCAGCGTGTCGGCTATGGTCATTGAAACCGTGTACGATACCCTCGCCGAGCGGTACGAGAGCATTTCTCTTGGTCAGAGCAAGCGTTATCCGTTATCTCATTCTGTGTGGTATAATTCCTTGGAGGAGGCTGAGCGCCATGACAAAAAATGATTATCTGAAATTGCTGGTAGAGGACATTCATTCTACCACTGTTGCCACTATTGGCGCAGATGGACATCCCCAGACCAGAGCCATCGACATGATGCTTTGGGATGAGCAGGGCGTGTACTTTCTGACGGCCAAGGGTAAGGCATTCTACACCCAGCTTATGGAGCAGAGATACATCGCTCTGCCCGCCACCAAAGACAAGCTCGCCATCTCTCTGCGGGGCAGGGTCAAAAATATCGGCAGCGAAAAGCTGGACGAGATCTTTGAGAAAAATGTCTATATGCAGTCCATTTATCCCGGAGATACCCGCAGTGCGCTGGAAGTGTTCTGCCTGTATGAGGCAGAGGGCGAATACTTTGACATCAGCGACCCGTCACATATTGTCCGGGACAGCATCACCATCGGAAAAACGGTGCGGGAAGGGCCGGGCTACTATGTGGGCAAAGGCTGTACTGGCTGTAAGCTGTGCTATTCCGTCTGTCCACAGAAGTGCATCGCCATCACGAAAAAGCCGGTAGTGATCGATCAGCACCACTGCCTGCACTGCGGCAGGTGTGTGGAAGCTTGTCCTGAACAGGTTATTGAAAAGAGGTTTTGACCATGAATCAGGCGGAGCAGCGGCTGTTTTTGATCCAGTCGCTTTTAAAAGAGCGGCCCGAATATCGGGACATGGGTATTCCAACTGACGCGGACGACCAGCGGCGGCTTCTGCGGTCGCTGATGAATGTCCGCGCACCGAAGGCCGCGGAGCCGGAGTTCCTGGCGGTGCAGGATGCTTATCTGCGTCAGGTGCTGGCGGAGAAGGGCATCACTGATTAGGCTGATTTGCAGCCTATTTGCGATGATCTATACCTCTGGCAGGGAGATATTACTCGGCTGCGGTGCGGAGCCGTCGTAAACGCCGCCAACAGCGGTATGACCGGGTGCTATGTTCCCTGCCATGCCTGCATTGACAACTGCATCCACACTTTCGCCAGAGTCCAGCTCCGGCTGGACTGCGCTGAACTGATGGCACAGCAGGGCATGAGGAACCCACCGGACAGGCGAAGATCACAAAGGCCTACAATCTGCCCTGTGATTACGTTCTGCACACAGTCGGCCCTGTCATTGAACACTGAGTGACACCGGAGGACGAGACACTGCTGGCCTCCTGCTACCGCTCCTGTCTGGCACTGGCAGAGGAACATGGGGTGGAGAGCGTTGCATTCTGTTGCATCTCTACCGGCGTATTCCATTTTCCAAACTGGCGGGCGGCAGAGATCGCCGTGGAGACCGTGCGGCAGTATAAACAAGAAACCAAAAGCAGGATCAAGGTAATATTCAATGTTTTCAAAGATTTGGACAAAGAAATCTACGCTCAGCTTCTCGGAGTAGATCGAGCGGCTGAGGGCAGCGCTAGCGGACGCTGATGCTATCGTGATCGGCGCAGGCTCCGGCCTGTCCACCTCGGCGGGCTTCACCTATGACGGGGAACGTTTTGAACGCTATTTTGCCGATTTCAAGGCGAAGTATCACTTCCGGGATATGTACTCCGGCGGGTTCTATCCGTTCGCAGAGCCGGAAGAGTACTGGGCCTATTGGAGCCGCTATATTTATATCAACCGCTATCAGGACGCGCCGAAGCCGGTCTATGACACCCTTCTGAAGCGGGTAGACGGGAAAGACTATTTTGTGCTCACCACCAACGTGGATCACTGTTTTCAGAAGGCCGAGTTTGACAAGAAGAGGCTGTTCTACACCCAGGGAGATTATGGCCTGTTTCAGTGCAGTGAGCCGTGCTGTCAGGAAACATTTGATAACGAAGCCGTGATTCGTGAAATGGTCAAGCGGCAGGAGAATATGCAAATCCCGACCGAGCTTCTGCCCACCTGTCCCCACTGCGGTAAGTCCATGACCATGAATCTCCGGTGCAATGATAAGTTCGTAGAGGACGAGGGTTGGCACGCTGCGGCGGAACGGTATTCTAATTTTCTGCGCACCCGGTCGGGGCAGAAAATACTCTTTCTGGAGCTGGGCGTAGGCTATAATACCGCCGGGATCATCAAATATCCCTTCTGGCAGATGACTGCGGCCAATCCGCGGGCGGTATTTGCCTGCATTAACAAAGGACAGGCCGTCTGCCCGGTGGAGATTGAGCAGCAAACTATTTGCTTGGATGTAGATATAAATGTAGTAATAGCAAGATTGCAGCAAATATGGTAAAGTGTGGAGGAGTCAATTTAACCTATGAGCTGCCCGGCCCATCCATTTCTACGGTCTACATTTGTGATCTCGACAACATAGAAATCGTTTGGAAGAACAAGGACTTCTTCGATACATCAGGCAGTGAGAAAAGACAAGGATGTATTATTTGACGGTCAGCACAATGCGTGAAATATGCAACAAAATAGGATTTTTTCCGACCGCCGATCAAAGTGATTTTTGAATGCACTTCCATGAGCCCCCGGTTTTTAGTAGAAGCGAGAAATTTGCAAATTGCCCTTGACTCTATATTTGTTGTAGACTTTATAATATGGGGAGTTCAGCAAAGAAAGGTCAAATGCTCATGGAAAGTAATCTCACAACCAGCAGCGTATTCAAAAATGTAATTCTGTTCTCGCTACCGTACTTGCTCTCGTATTTCTTGCAGACCCTTTACGGTATGGCTGACCTGTTCATCAGCGGTCAATTTGAGGGCGTCGCCAGCACAACTGCTGTTTCTATCGGCTCACAAGTCATGCATATGCTCACGGTGATGATCGTGGGCCTTGCAATGGGAACGACCGTTAGCATCGGGCAAGCCATCGGTATGGGTGACCGCAAACAGGCGGCAAAGGATGTGGGCAATACTGTGACGCTCTTTATGGCGGTATCTGTCACGCTGATGGTGGTTTTGCTGGTGCTGGTTCGCCCCATAGTTTCGGCAATGTCCACTCCGACAGAAGCCGTGGGCGGAACTGTGGCGTACCTGACCATCTGCTTTGTCGGCATTCCCTTTATCACGGCGTATAACATCATCAGCTCCATTTCGACCACACCTCTCACCCCTATACGGAGGGCCTGTTCAACTCCCTGCCCTCGCTGGATGAGGATGTGGAGCGGCTGAAGCCTATTCGCGGCCTGATGCCCGACCCGGCGGATCTGCCCAGGGGCTGCAAGTTCAACCCCCGCTGCCCCTACGCCGATGAGCACTGCCAGAGTGAGGAGCCGGAGCTGAAGGAGATCGCCCCGGGCCACCTGTGCCGCTGCCATCACTGCGACAAGGACGTGCCGCTCTACTTCCCGGATGAGGCCATCAATGAGGAGGCCTATAACAAGGGGTTCCCGGTCTCCAATCCCGGCAATGATATTCTCGGAAAGGCGGGTGACGCAAAATGAGCGAAGAGCTGATCCGCGTTGAGCACCTGAAAAAGTATTTTGACACGCCCAGAGGCAAGCTCCACGCTGTGGACAATGTGGGCTTTACGCTGGACGCCGGAAAGACGCTCGGCGTCGTGGGCGAATCCGGCTGCGGAAAGTCCACGCTGGGCCGCACAGTGCTGGGCCTGTTGCCCGCCACCGACGGCAAGATCTTCTTTGAGGGGAGAGACATCACCCGGGCCAAGGGCCGGGAGCGCCGGGAACTGCAGAAGGATATGCAGATCATCTTCCAGGACCCCTTCTCCTCGCTGAATCCCCGCTATACGGTTTTTGAGCTGATCGCCAGCCCGTTGCACACCTTCCACCTGTGTCACGGCAAGGCGGAAGTGGAGAAAAAGGTGTTTGAGCTGATGGACACCGTCGGCCTTGCCCGCCGATTTGCCTATTCCTATCCCCATGAGCTGGACGGCGGCCGCCGTCAGCGCATCGGCATTGCCCGGGCGCTGAGCGTGGATCCCAAGTTTATCGTCTGCGACGAGCCGGTGTCCGCGCTGGACGTGTCCATTCAGGCGCAGGTGCTGAACCTGCTGCAGGATCTGCAGGCGGAGAAGGGCATCAGCTACATCTTCGTTACCCACGATATGTCCGTGGTCAAGCACATCTCCGATGACATTCTGGTCATGTATGTGGGCAGCATGGTGGAGAAGGCTCCGGCGAAAAAGCTGTTCCAGATGCCGCTGCACCCTTACACCAGGGGCCTGCTCAGCGCCATCCCCGTGCCCTCTATCCACCGGGAGAAAAAGCGCATCATCATGCAGGGCGAGCTCACCAGTCCCGTGGATCCCAAGCCGGGCTGCCGCTTTGCCAACCGCTGCCCCTACGCGAAGGAGCGCTGCCATCAGGAGCTTCCGGAGTACGAAGAGGTGCTGCCGGAGCACTTTGTGGCCTGCCACTATGTGCGCGAGATCAATAACCTGTAATATGAAAAAGAGACTTTTGGCCGCCGTCACAGCGCTCCTGCTGGCGGCGGCCCTGAGTGGATCTGCGCTGGCAGCGCCGGAAGTGCAGACTGCCGTTCTGGATAAGGCACCCCGCGCAATGGGACAGGAGACGCCCTATCTCACCCAGTGCGAACTGGGCAGCGCTGTGACGGACGCTTTCCGAATCGCAGGAGACACACAGATCGCACTGGTGGAGACGGCTATGCTGGCAAATGATCTGTCTCAGGGAGAGCTGACCCGGGCGGATGTTGAGCGGGTATTCACCGCGGACGAACCCCTTGTGCGTTCGGCGCTCGCACCGCAGCAGCTTTATGCCCTGCTGGAGCATGCCGTCGGCCAGGTTCGGGTGGATCCCAAGACGGAGCATATTGCGCAGGACAGCCCCCGGAATGAGAACTTCTGCCAGATCTCCGGCTTTACGTTCCGGTATGACGCATCTGCTCCTGCGGGGGAACGCGTGGTCAGTGTCCGGCTGGACGACGGCGCGGAACTGGAGCGGCAGGATGGGACAAGCAGTATTTCTGTGACGGCCCCGGCGTCACTGCTGGATGGGTTTGAGGCGCAGGAACTGGACATGACGTGCGTGGATGCGCTATGGGACTATGTGGGAGCCCATACTGAACTGCCGGAGGGAGAACAGGCACGCATCACAGTGCTCGGAGCACGGGAAAACACAATCGTGGGGATGTTCCCGCGCTGGCTGCTTGTGGCCGGTATCGCCGTTCTGGCGGCACTGCTGGCAGTATGCGGACTGCGGCTGAAGCATCACAAGGAAGAATTTGATTGAGGAAAGAACAATATGGCTTATTTTATTCAAGATAACTGTGTGGCCTGTCTGAAGTGCAGGGTGGAGTGCCCGGCAGGGGCGATCCGCCTGACGGAGGATCGGCCCGTGATCGATGAGCAGCTGTGCATCTCCTGCGGCAAATGTGCCCGGGTGTGTAAAGAATGCGCGCCCATCGACCTGAATGCGCCTCCGGGACCGGTTCAGCCCCACGCACTCATCGAGATGGACTGCGATGTACTGGTGCTGGGCGGCGGCGGTGCCGGTATGGTGGCAGCTGCCCGGGCGGCGGAGAAACCGGGCACCCGGGTCATTGTGGTGGAAAAACAGCGGCGCACCGGCGGCGGTGCGTGGTATGCGGCAGACTTCAAAATGTACCGCAGCCGCTGGCAGATGGAGCGGAATCTCCCTGATGTGATGGAAGAGGAACTGATCCGCGCCATGGACGCCACCTACTGGAGACTGGACCCCCAGCTGGCGCGCAGCTGCTTCGAGGCCACCGGCCGGTTTTTCGACTGGCTGTGCGACACCGGCGACCATGTGGAGGACGAGTTCCGGGAGGGACACTACATCTTCGACGGCCCCGGCGGCCCGGTGGTGCCAGTGTTCAAGAAGATGCGCCACGGCGCTCAGGGCGGCACAGGCAAGTTTGTCATGGATCAGATGCTCTCTCTGTGCGAAAAGAGGGGTGTCACAGTGCTCACCGGTACGGCGGCACAGGAGTTCATGAGTGAAAACGGCCGCGTCACCGGCGCGCTGTGCCGGGATGACGGCGGACTGGTGCGCATCACCTGCAAAGAATGCGTGCTGGCCACGGGCAGCTGGATCGAAAACCAGCGGGTGCTGGAGCAGGTCGACCCGAAGTTTGCCCGGATGAAGAAGGTGCGCTCCGCCCACCGCTCTGCCGCCTACACCGGCGACGGCCTGACACTGGCCGAACAGGCGGGGGCAAAGCTGGACCCGGACAGCTTCTGCCTGCGGCTCATGGGGCCGCTCTTCATGCCCCCCCATGGCACGCCCTATGCCTGCTTCGGGGCCATGATGTTTGACCCATCGGTCATTCAGGTCAACGAGCAGGGACGGCGATGGGTCAATGAGCAGATGGGCAGCCGCGGTAATTTCTTCGGTCAGGCGATCCCTCTGCGGGATCAGACCAACGGCGTGAGCTTCAAGATCTTTGATGCTGGCTGTGTGGAGCAGGCAGTGGCGCGCTCCCGTTCGGGGGAGCAGGCCGGCCCCTTCCCCATGCCCCCTCTGCCGGAGGACTGGCGGGCTGATCTGGACGGTGCGCTGAAGGAGTACGACTTTGCCTTCAAGTGTGCGGACACGATCGAAGCACTGGCGGAGCAGTGCGGCATTGACCCGGCGGCGCTGACGGCCACGGTGGAACACTATAATGCCCTGTGCGACGCGGG
This sequence comes from uncultured Clostridia bacterium, assembly GCA_937907975.1. Classification (GTDB taxonomy): domain Bacteria; phylum Bacillota; class Clostridia; order Oscillospirales; family Oscillospiraceae; genus UMGS1766. The sequence continues at coordinate 7,441 of CALEQS010000201.1, forward strand.
AGCAGATACGGACTTCTGCAAGACGGCGGACGGACTGAAGCCTCTGAGAAACGGCCCGTTCTACGCGCTTCGGTGCACCATGGCCACGGACGGTGCCTTCGGCGGCGTGCCGGTCAATGCCAGAATGCAGGCCATGGCGGCGGACGGTGGCGTGATCGAGAACCTCTATGTGGCGGGCGACTTCGCTTCCGGCCGGTTCATCAATCAGGGCGGCGTCAAGGTGCAGATCATCAACGATCTTGCCTGGGCCTTTTCCAGCGGCTTCCTGGCCGGAGAATATGCGGCGGAGTCTTTTTGAACGGAGAACATTCCATAAGGCGCGGGCTGAAGACTGGAGAAAATGGCAATGACATCATGACATAATGAAGCATATTTTGCGCATGGACGGCTTCCAAGCTGTTGTACAGACGTGGGGCGGCCGTCGATCCCGAGAGAAATCTGCCAATGACACAACTATTCCACATCTTCGCAACCGGTTCGTCAAACGCTTCTGATAGGATAGGCGCACAGGACAAAACGCGGAGAGGAGCAAAGTTAGATGTGCGAGCTGACGATCCGGGAGCGGGCACTGAGCCACAATATCCGGCTGATGCGCCGGGAGGCGGGAGATGCGAAGCTGATCGGTGTGGTCAAGGGAAACGGCTACGGGCTGGGGTTGGCGGAGCTGGCCGGCCGTCTGGTGGACAGCGGCGTGCGCACGCTGGCGGTGAGCGAACTGTCCGACGCCTTAAAGCTGCGCTGTTACGGTATTCCGGCGGAGATCATGCTGCTGACGCCCCTCTATGATCCGGCAGATCTGAAGGATGACCTGCTGGGCCGGGTGACGCTGTGTATCGACACGAAGGCCGGAGCCGCCGCGGCGGAGCGGATGGCCCAAAGTCTGGATGTTGGTGGGAACGTGCAGCTTTGCATCGACACCGGCTTTGGCCGCTACGGACTGCCATGGGATGATCCACAGGAGGTGTGGGAGGCAGCCCGGTCGCTGGAGCGCCTGCGCCTGACCGGCACCTATTCCCACCTGAGCCGTGGGGCGGAGGAGAGCGGAGAGGAGAGCCTGTGCCAGTATCAGCGGCTGACCGGGCTGTGCGAACGGCTGAAGGCGGCCGGGGTGGAGCCGGGACTGCGCCACCTGGCCGACTCCTACGGACTGCTGAACACCCCGGAGATCCGCCTGGACGCGGTGCGGGTGGGTTCGGCCTTTCTGGGCCGCCTGCCCTTTCAGGACCGCTGGGGCTTTGAACGGGTGGGCAGTCTGTCTGCCGGTGTGCGGGAGGTGCGCAGTCTGGCCGCCGGGGCCACGGTGGGCTACGGCGCACACTTCGTGGCCCGGCGAGCCACCCGGATCGCGGTGGTGGGCGCGGGCTACTCCCACGGCTTCGGCGTGGAGCGCACCAGCCGATCCGGCGGCGGTCTTCGGGCGGCTCTGCGGATGCTGAGGACCGGGCGGCGGGAGCCGGAGCTGTTGGCCATTTCCGGCACACGCCGGTTTCCGGTGCTGGGCAGTGTGGGGATGTGCGACACAGTGCTGGACGTCACCGGCGCGGAGATCCATGTGGGCGACCGGGTGGAACTGCCGGTGAATCCTATGTTCGTCAGCCCGGAAGTGCAGAGGTGCTACATATAAAAAATCCATCCGCGAGGACTTGTGTCCCGCGGATGGATTTTTAATGGTTTAACGATAAAAGAACAGCGTTGCCCATGCGGAGGTCCAGCCGAGGGAGAGCGCCTTCTCCTGCTTGGCGGCGATCTCATATTCCGGGTGCTCCCCGCGCCAGTGGTCGTACTGTCGGTGCAGAGTCCTGGAGCCCTGTTTTCGGCCAAGGCCGAAGTCAGTGCGGGAGTCCAGCATGACCGCCATGCGGTAGGGAACGGCGCCGGGCTCCTCCTTCCAGTCCAGATCGACCTGCTGGACCAGCGGCATCACGGTACCCGCCAGCAGAGTGGCATCTAATTGAAAATCGGCTCCCAGCAGACGGATCTGCCGCTGTGCCAGCCAGTCGTTCACGGCATTGGCCGCCTGATCGTAGGTGGTGTCGGGGGAGAAGGTGAACCGCTTGGTGCCGCCCACTCCGTGAGGAACGTCGGGCTTTGGCTCAGGGGCCTTTGCCGGGACGGCAGTGACCACTTCACGGCCGCAGTGCGGGCAGAAACGGGAGTCGTCCGGGATCTCTTTTCCACAGATGCGGCAGTACATGGCGGCATTCCTCCTGTGCAGACACGGTGTTACTTGGACGTTTCGGCGGCGGGCACGGTGCTGTAAGCGTGGTGTTCCACACCGGCAAAGTTGGCCCGGGGCAGATAGTGGGCGGAGCCGCCCTGCTCCATGCTCTCCACCAGCTGTGTGACCATGCGGGCGCAGGGCTGAACGGCACGATCCATGCGCTTTTGCAGCTCCAGTGCGGTGGCGCGGTATTTTCCCCGGGCGGGGGTGTTGCTGCGCAGGCCGGCCAGCATCCGGGAGGCCTGCAGGAAGCGCTTCAATGCGGCGCGGTACTGCTCCGGCTGGGCGTATTGATAGCCCATGGCGGCGGCGGTGTAGACCGCGCTGTCCGTCGGCAGCTCCAGCGGCGCGCGCTCATGGCCGGTGCCGGACTGGCGGAGTACCCGGTCAAAGGCACCTTCGATCATGGTGTGGCGCAGGGCGTTGCTCCGGGAGGCCTGGTTGACCAGCGGGTGGCAGGCGGCGTCCAGCGCGTAGTGGCAGTAGTAACCCGCCGCGTAGGCCGCCGCATAAGGCGTAGCCATGGCCTGAGCGCTGTGATAGCGCTCCAGCACCACGGCGGGGGGCTGGCGATGTAAAATGTGGCCCTCGTGACAGGGGCGGTTGGGCCAGAGCGGGTGATAGAAAAACAGCGGGTCGGGGCCGTAGAGTCCGCACTGCCAGGCGTCCTTTTCCGGCTCCAGCCGGTCCTGCACCGTCTTGGGCAGGGCGGCAAATACCTTTGCGCCAAACACCTCATGTGCGTAAAAATCCGGCATAAAAAGGTTCCTCTTTTCAGGGCTGAGCGACAGCCCGAGATATTCCAAAAGACATTGTAACAGCGCCGGGCACAAAATACAATGGCCATTGCATGGAAATTATGCCGGAGAGAGCAGCTTTCTCTTGTCATAAAAATGATTTAATGATAAAATGCGTTACAGTGCAATTGAACAAGGAGAAAGCTGACATGACCGTCATTCCTGAGAACTATCATTCCGAGCTGTCCCTCTATGACACCCAGCGGGCCATTGAGCGGATCAAGCATATTTTTCTGGCAAAGCTGTGCGCCGCGCTCCATCTGGTGCGTGTGACCGCGCCGCTGGTGGTGGATCCGACCACTGGCATCAACGACGACCTGAATGGCGTGGAGCGGCCCGTCCGCTTTGATGTGCCCGCCGTGGGCAAGGATGCCGAGGTGGTGCACTCTTTGGCCAAGTGGAAGCGGCTGGCTCTGCACACCTATGAGTTTGTGCCGGGCAAGGGCCTTGTCACTGACATGAACGCCATCCGCCGGGACGAGGAGCTGGACAACATCCATTCCATCTATGTGGATCAGTGGGACTGGGAGAAGGTCCTGCTGAAGGAGGAGCGCACCCCCGCCTATCTGGAGGACACCGTACGCCGCATCGTCACCGCCATCTGCGGCACGTTGGATGAGCTGAAATGGCAGTACCCTGAGCTGAACACCGAGCTTGACCGGGAGGTGGCCTTTGCCACCACGCAGGAGCTGGAGGACCGCTACCCGGATCTGACGCCGAAGGAGCGGGAGGACAAATTTGTCTCCGAGCATCACACCGCCTTCATCCGCAATATCGGCGGCGCACTGCGCAGCGGCAAGCCCCACGACGGCCGCGCCCCGGACTATGACGACTGGGATCTGAACGGTGACCTGTTCTTCTGGGATGAGACGCTGGGCCATGCGCTGGAGGTCAGCAGCATGGGCATCCGCGTCAGCCCCGAATCTCTCGACCGCCAGCTCACCATTGCGGGCTGTGATGACCGCCGGGAGCTACCCTTCCATAAGATGCTGCTGAACGGCGAACTGCCCTACACCATCGGCGGCGGCATCGGCCAGAGCCGTCTGTGCATGCTGCTGCTGGGCAAGGCCCACATCGGCGAAGTGCAGGCATCTCTGTGGGATCCTCAGACGATCGAGGCATGCAAGGCCGCGGGGGTCAAGCTGCTTTGATTTTCTGCAATGTAGACGCCCTTGCCCAAAGAGAGGCGTGAGAGGAAAGCAATATAAAAATCCCGCTGATTTATATCGGCGGGATTTTTTGCGCCCATCCGCGCCAAACTAATGGAACTATGCGCGGAATGGGGGATGGCTGTGAAGCGGAGCAGGACGGCACTGGTGCGCGGTTATTATTTCTGCTATTTTGCAGCACAGGGGTGCATGGCGTCCTGCCTGAACGTCTTTCTGCGCCAGAGTCTGAGTTTTGACGGCCAAAAGCTGGGCTGGTTCAACGGCGTCACCACTCTGTGCGCCGCCGCCATTCTGCCGCTGGTGGGTTTCTGGGCTGACCGCACCGGCCGGCCCGGGTGGCTGCT
>CALEQS010000202.1 GCA_937907975.1 uncultured Clostridia bacterium
GACCTGCCGGGTCAGGGACAGGAACACGCCCTTGATGGGCTTGCCCAGCGAGGTGAAGAAGGTGGAGGTGATGGGCTGCATGAAGTTGGCGAAGGCGAAGAAGCAGAAAATGCGGAAAAAGCGCGCGCCGAAGAAGAAGTACTCCTCCGTGCCCTCGCCGAACAGGCCCAGGATCTGGCGGGGCAGCAGTTGATAGAGCAGGAAGGAGACCACGCCCACCACCGCGCCGGCGATGAGGGCCAGCTTATAGGCGTGGCGCACCCGGTCATAGTTCCGGGCGCCGTAGTTGAAGCTCTCGATGGGCTGGGAGCCCTGGCTGATGCCGATGATGATGCCGAAGCAGAGCTGGCTCACCTTCATGACGATGCCGGCCACGGCCAGCGGGATGGCCTCGCCGTAGGCGGACAGGGCACCGTAGTGGGTCAGGGAGTTGTTCAGCACGATCTGGGTCACCAGCATGGCCAGCTGATTGAAGCAGTTGCCCGCGCCAATGGAGGCCTCCCGGGTCAGCGCCTTCAGCCGGGGGCGCAGATGGTGGAGCCGGAGCGGGACGGTCTGAAAGCGGCGGGCCAGATACCAGACCACCAGACCGCCGGAGAAGATCTGGCCGATGATGGTGGCCAGCGCCGCGCCGGCCATGCCCATGTTCAGCACCATGACAAAGACGGCGTCCAGCGCGGTGTTGATGACCGCGCCGCTCAGGGAGCAGATCATGGTCATCTGAGGGCTGCCGTCGGCCCGGATCAGGTGGCCGCCGCCGGTGGTCAGGATCAGGAATGGGAAGCCGAAGGCGGAGATGCGCACATAGCTCTGGGCATAGGGGAGCACATCGTCCGGGGAGCCGAAGGCCCTCAGCATGGGCGTCAGAAAGAGAAGTGTTACGGCGCACAGGATCACGCCGCTGGAAAACAGGGCAACGGCGGAGGAGCCGATATAGTAGGGGGCTTTCTCCGTCTCGCCCCGGCCCATGGCCAGGTTGAAGGCGGACGCGCCGCCAATGCCGAAGAGCAGGGCCAGCGCCACACACATGGTGGTCAGCGGGAAGGCCACGTTGGTGGCCGAGTTGCCCAGAATGCCTACGGACTGGCCGATGAAGAACTGGTCCACGATGTTGTAGATCGCGCCCACCAGCATGGCGATGATGCTGGGCACCGCGAACTGCACCATGAGTTGGCCCACCGGGGCCGCGCCGAGGGGATTTAAGGATTTTTCGTTCTGCATGGGATCTCCTTTGTGTGAAAATCAGCCGTCCTGTGGACGGCTGATCGGTTGAAGTGCTTACTATACTATTATAACCCGGCTTTGGGAAAATGCCAACCGTTCCGGCGGCGGCAATTTAGACGAGAAGTGCGGGAAGATCGCCGCCGGGAGTGAGGGAAATACACAAATTTCGACGCACAGGACTTTACAAGGATTTAACGAATATTTTGGTTTTCCCCGCAGACGATTTTTGATATAATGAAAATAATTATGCGAGATGGGGAGTGCAGAGTTTACAGGGCTCCCCCAAAGGCTTCCCCTTGGGGGAAAGCTGGCACGGCGGAGCCGTGACTGATGAGGGGACAGGTTTGGGATGGATTTCTGCTCGTTGCCACCTCATCTGGCCCTACGGGCTACCTTCCCCTCAAGGGGAAGGTTCTTTAAGGAGGGGAACGCAATGGGGAAAAAGAAACCGCCGAAACGCGCCGGCGTTCTCCGGGCGACGCTGATGCAGCGGATCAGATTCCTGCTGTTCGGCTACGAGGCGCTGGACTGGAAGAAAACCAAGCGGAAGATCAAGAAGGTCAAAAAGACGAGGAGGATCTCTATGGGCAAGAAGTGCTACACCAACCGGGAGCTTTCCTGGCTGCAGTTCAATGAGCGGGTGCTCAATGAGGCGGGCAACCCGGCGGTGCCGCTGGCGGAGCGGCTCAGCTTTGCCGCCATCTACCAGTCCAATCTGGACGAGTTCTTCATGGTGCGGGTGGGCACGCTGATGGCCCAGATCTCCGCCGGGGACGACGAGCGGGACAACAAGACCAATATGACCGCCAAGGAGCAGGTGGCCGCCATCGTGAAGCGAACCGCTGAGCTGGAGGAGAAAAAGGGCCGGGTCTATGAGCAGCTCATGGGTGAGCTGGAGCCCCACGGCGTCCGGCTCATCAACTTCAACAAGCTCTCCAATGAGGAGGGCACGCTGTTGGAGCACTATTTTGACGCCCAAATCGCCCCGTTCCTGTCGCCCATGATCATCTCCCGTCAGCAGCCCTTCCCCTTCCTCAATAACGAGCAGCTCTATGCCGTGGCCCTGCTGGAAAAGGGCGGCAAGACCCGCATGGGCATCGTGCCCTGCCACAACAGCGTGTTCCACCGGCTCATTGAGATCCCCACCCGGCCGGGCAACTTCATGCTCAGCGAGGAGCTCATCCTGCACTTTGTCTCCAAGCTGTTCTTCAAATACACTGTGAAAGAAAAGTCCATCATGCGCATCACCCGCAACGCCGATCTGGACACCATCACCGCCTATGACGAGGATCTGGACTACCGGGACAACATGGTGGAGCTGATCCGCCGCCGCAAGCGGCTGGGGCCGGTGCGTCTGGAGCTGAGCCGCACCATGGGCAAGAAGGTGCGCACCTCGCTGGCCGACTATCTGGGCATCAAGCAGAGCCATGTGTTCCAGTCCACCACGCCGCTGGACCTGACCTTTGTCTCCCAGTTACAGGATTATCTGCGCTCCAAGCGGGATAAGCGGGACCTGTTCTACGCCCGCCGGGTACCCCAGCCCTCCCCGGCATTGGACCTGAAGC
>CALEQS010000203.1 GCA_937907975.1 uncultured Clostridia bacterium
CTCCAGCATGCCGAAGCCCTCCTGCTCCATGTAGAGCACATTCAGGTCGTCGGCCGTATAGCCTCCCTCAAAGAGCAGGCCCATTTCGTTAAAGGTCATGGCGGAGGACCAGGTCAGCTCGCCGTCGATGAGCTGCTGCATATCATAATCCTCGGCGACATAGTCGGTGGACAGGCCGAGGGAGGCCAGGTAAGCCTGCATTTCATACTCGTTGCCGCCGCCCCAGTTGCCGACGACCTCACCGGAGGTCACCTTGCCCGGATCGGCCACGGTGCCCTTCATGGACACCAGCGTCATACCGGAATTCTGATACCACTGAGCCACCGACATGACGTTGGCACCGTTGGCAATGGCACTCATGGCCGTGGAGGTCCAGACATCGCCGAACTGCGCCCGGCCGGAGTCCACCTCATCCACCACGTCCACGCTGCCGCCGGGAACGATGGTGACATCCAGACCGAAGTCCTCATAGATGCCCAGCGCCTTGGCGGCGTAGTAGCCCATGAACTGCGCCTGCTGCACCCACTTGAGCTGGACGGTGACCGGGGTTAGCTCCCCGTCGGACTTCGTTTCTCCGGTGCTCTTGGCGGCGCTCTGGCCGGAAGATGCCGCGGCGGACTTGGCCGCCGACGTATTGCCGGTGGATACGCTGGCAGAGGAGCCGCAGGCGGCCAGTGAGGCGGCCATGGCAAGACTCAGCAGTAATGCGATCAGTTTCTTCATAGTGTTTTCCTCCAATCGTTCTCAGTCAGATTTCTTTATCGATTCGGAGCGGGGGGATGCTCCGGATAAAGCGATTTCAATGTTTTTTCCGCATGGACGGGTGCCATGCGATGCACCGGCGCTCCACGGCGGCCACGATCAGGTAGAGGATCAGGCCGAACAGGATCGCCATGATAATGTAGGCCCAGGACTGGTAGCGGGCTACGTCCCAGTAGTTGTTGAACATCATGCCAATGCCGAAGGTCTTGGAGCGGGAGTAAAACTCGCACACAAACGCACCCATCAGCGCAGTGGCTGAGTTGATCTTCAACGCCGTGAACACATTGGGCAGACTGTTGGGCAGGCGCAGCAGCAGGAAGGACTGCTTTGCGCTGGCGTCGCAGATGTCCATGAGATCCATGGCGAAGGGCTTCAGCACGGTCAGTCCCTTGTAAGCGTTCACCGCCATACCGGCCATGCAGAGGATGGTGACCACAATGATCTTGGCCGCCAGTGACCCGGCCACGCTGTTGGACGGGAACCAGTGGTTCACAATGGGGCCCAGGGCCACCACCGGAAAGGCCGCCAGAATGGAGCAGATGGTCAGCACGCCCGCGCCCCAGTTCTTACAGCAGGCCGCCACCAGACTGACCGCGTAGCCCAGCGCGCCGCCCAACACGAAGCCGATGAGCATACCCGCCAGCGTGGTCGTGGCGTTGTAGACGATGGAGTCATTCAGTGTGGTGCTGGCCGAGATGAAGAAGATCTGCACCAACGAGCCAAACACGCTGTTATAACTGCCCTTCACACTGCCGGTGAACTTGCTGAAGCTGTTGATCGCCCGAGGAAAGGGATATGGGAACGATGCCGTGCTCGGGTCAATGCCGAACAGGGCGTGCAGATAGCCGTACTGCCAGAAGTAGAGCAGCAGGGCCACCAGCCCCAGCAGGTAGCACCCACCCTGATGCTTTTCCCAGAACCGGGTGGTGCCGGCAGCGGAGCAGAGATAGTAAGTGCCCACAAAGAAGCAGCCCAGCATGAGCAGCGTCCCCGTGCCTGTGGGGTTGCAGTTGAACGCATAGTTCGCCGCCAATTCTTCCATATAAGCGCTCCCCTGTGCCGTCTGGGTCAGCCGGTAAACCGGCTCAAAGAACAGAAACAGCAGGGATGCCAGCGTCGCGCTGATACCGATGAGATACTTCATTACCTTCCGGGTTTTACCGTCCAGCACCAGCAGTTTCGGCGTACCGGCGGCCCGCACAGCGTGGATCAAATTGGCGATGAAGAATACCGCCGTTCCGACCAGCGCGATGCCGACGCCGATATAGGCCAGCAGGGCCAGCGGGTTGAAGTTGGTCAGCGGGATGCCGTCCAGCGTCAGGCCGCTGATGAGCATACCGCCGGTGATGTTCCAGGTATACTCATAGTCGTTGGTGATCTGAAAGATAGGCCGTTCCAGCCCCGTCAGCACCAGGATCAGCACCAGAATGGCGATCAGGGCGAAGAACAGGGTGCGCAGGAGCGCCATCACCCGCCGGGTCTGGCGGTTTACATCCAGCACCACCAGCAGCTCGCCCCGGCCATAGGTCGTTGTTTGTTTGCTCATACGCGCACCTCCTCAGTCCACGCTCTTCCAGCGGATGACCAGTTTTTCCAGAAAACTGGCGGCATAGAACAGCAGCACGGCCACTGTGACCGCCATGAAAATATAGCCCCAGCACAGCTCCCAGTCGTTGCCGTACTGCGAGTTCAGGATCTCACCGCCGATTCCTCCGTTCTGCGGGTAGAGCACCTCGGTGAAGATCACCGCTGCAAAGGCGGAGGGGGTGGCCAGCTTCAGCCCGATGAACAGCGACGGGGCCGCCGCCGGGATCATCAGCTTGCGATAAACGGCAGCCTGACTGGCGCCGCTCATCATAAGCAGTTCCCTGCGCTGGTCATCCACGCTCTGGAGCCCGGCAAAAAAGTTTGCCGCCACCGGGAAGAACGTCATGTAGGCGCTCATGACCAGCTTGGCCTTGGAAAAGTTGCCCACCATGCTGACGATAATAGGGGCCAGACCCAGCATGGGGATCATCTGGCTCAGCAGCAACAGCGTGTAGCCCACCTTTTCCACCGGGAGACAGGCGCTCATGATGACTGCGAACACCGCCCCGACCAGAAAGCCGATCACAAGGCCGGCGGCAAACACGGAAAGCGTGATGCCGGTGGCACGCCAGATGCCGCCGCCGTCATAGGCGGGAGAAAAGGCCCATTTCAACAGATCGTGGATATAAGGGAATTTCGTTCCCGCCTGCCCTGCCACTTGAAAGATCAGGGCGATCACATCCCAGACGACCAGGAAACCCAGCACCCAGACCAGCGTGACCAGCCAGCCCGGCGGGGCCTTCAGGAGGGATGCGCGGACTTTTCTGCGTTCCATGCTCACACCCCCTCAAAGCTGCCCCGGATCTGGGTGATGTACTCATAGTAGCGCTCGCTCTCCCGCAGATCCGGCGTGCGGGGATGGGGCAGGTCGATGTCCACCACGGCGCTCACCCGGCCGGGGTGAGGGCTCATCACCACCACCCGGTCGGAGAGGTAGACGCTCTCGGCGATGTTGTGGGTGACGAAGATGACCGTCATCTCCCGGGTGTGGCAGATCTTCAACAGATCGTCGTGGAGCTTCTCCCGGGTGAACTCATCCAATGCGGAGAAGGGTTCATCCATCAGCAGGATGTTGGGGCTGGTCGCCAGCGCCCGGGCGATGGACACCCGCTGCTGCATACCACCGGACAGCTCATAGGGATAGCTGCCCTTGAAATTGGACAGACCCACCAGCTCCAGCATTTCCTCTGCCCGCTGGCGCTGCTCCTCCCGGTAGACGCCCTTGATCTCCATGGGAAGCATGACGTTCTTGATGACGGTGCGCCAGTCGTAGAGAACAGCGCTCTGGAACACCATGCCCATCTCGCCGCTCTCCCGAGCCTGCGTCGGGGTCATG
>CALEQS010000204.1 GCA_937907975.1 uncultured Clostridia bacterium
CGCCCAGCAGCACCCGCACATCCAGCGGATGCAGGCCGATAGACGGCTCGTCAAACACAAAGACGGAGTCCGTCTGACTCTTTCCGATCTCGCTGGCCAGCTTCAGGCGCTGGGCCTCGCCGCCGGACAGGCTGGGTGTCTCCTCTCCCAGCGTCAGGTAGCCCAGCCCCAGCTGTTTCAGAATGGACAGCCTCTGATAGACCGCCTTTCTGTCCTTACAGAACGCAAGGGCTGAGTTCACATCCATATCCATGAGCTCCGGCAGGGACGCGGACCACCCCTCCTTGTTCGTCAGCTTCACCCCATAGGCCGCCCTGGCGTAGCGGGAGCCCCGACAGTCCGGGCAGGGGATGTTCACATCCGGCAGGAACTGCACGTCCAGACTGACCTCGCCGGTGCCGTCGCAGCCCGGGCAGCGCAGAGAGCCGGTGTTGTAGGAGAAGTCACCTGCCTTATATCCGTGCTCCTTCGCGTCCGGTGTTCTGGCGTAAAGCTTGCGCAGCTCGTCATGCACGCCCGCATAGGTGGATACCGTGGAACGGATATTGATGCCGATGGGCGTGGCGTCGATGAGCTTGACGTGGGCAATGCCCTCCGCGTCGACTGCGCGGATATGGGCGGGCAGAGCGGCGCCGCTGATCTGCGCCTCCAGTGCGGGGATCAGGCTCTCCAGCACCATGGTGGTCTTGCCGGAGCCGGACACACCGGTGACCACGGTGAGCCGCCCCTTTGGAATGGCCACCTCCAGCGGCTTCACCGTGTGGATCCGTCCGGTGGACAGGTGGATGGTGCCGTTTGCGAACAGTTCATCCCGTTCGGCGCAGGTTCTCAGCTGCGTCTCGGCCTTACCGGAGAGGAACGGCCCGATCTGGGAGACGGGATCTGCCTCAATGGCGGGGATTGTCCCCTGGGCGATCACATGGCCGCCCCCGGCGCCCGCCTCTGGCCCCATTTCTATGATCCAGTCGGCCTCCTTCAGAATTTGCGTGTCGTGATCGACCAGGATGACGGAGTTGCCGTCGGCTACCAGATCGTGCATCACGCCGGTCAGGCCCACAATGTTGGAGGGGTGCAGGCCGATGGAGGGTTCGTCCAGCACATAGAGCACCCCTGTGGTGCGATTGCGGACGGCCCGGGCCAGCTGCATCCGCTGGCGCTCACCGGTGGACAGCGTGGACGCCGACCGGTCCAGCGTCAGATACCCCAGCCCCAGATCCATCAGCCGCTTTGCAGTGCTCTGAAAGGCATCACAGATGCTCTGCGCCATGGGACGCATCTCCTCCGGCAGGTTTTCCGGCACGCCCCGTACCCAATCCACCAGTTCAGCAAGCGTCATGGTGCAGGCTTCATCCAGCGAGATGCCCCGCAGCTTCGGCGCCCGGGCGGCGGCGGAAAGGCGGGTGCCGTGGCAGTCCGGGCAGATGTCCTCCTTCAGAAATTTCTCCACCCGCTTCATACCCTTTTCGTCCTTGACCTTGGACAGGGCATTTTCCACGGTGTAAACGGCGTTAAAGTAGGTAAAGTCCAGCTCTCCCGCCTGATTGGAGTTCTTGTTGTGATAAAAGATGTGCTTTTTCTCGGCGGGGCCGTGGAACACGATGTCCTTCTCCCGCTCCGTCAGCTCCCGGAATGGCACATCCGTGCGCACGCCCATCTCCCGGCAGACGTCCGTCATCAGCGACCACATGAGGCTGTTCCACGGCGCCACCGCCCCCTCGTCGATCGTGAGCGAATCATCCGGCACCAGCGACGCCATGTCCACCGTGCGGACGCTGCCCGTGCCACCGCACCTGGGGCACGCACCCTGCGAGTTGAATGCCAGTTCCTCGGCGCTCGGTGCGTAAAAGTGCGCGCCGCACTCCGGGCAGGTCAGCTCCTTCCCAGCGGCGACCAGCAGCGTCGGCGGCAGGTAGTGCCCGTTGGGGCAGCGGTGGCTGGCGAGACGGGAGTACATGAGCCGCAGGCTGTTCAAGAGCTCCGTCCCCGTGCCGAACGTGCTGCGGATGCCGGGCACGCCGGGGCGCTGATGCAGCGCGAGCGCCGCGGGGACATACAGCACGTCATCGACTGCCGCGCGGGCGGCCTGCGTCATCCGGCGGCGCGTGTAGGTCGACAGCGCCTCCAGATAGCGGCGCGAGCCCTCAGCGTACAGCACGCCCAGCGCCAGCGACGACTTGCCGGAACCGGACACACCCGCAATGCCGACGATCTGATTCAGCGGAATGTCCACGTCAATATTTTTCAGGTTGTGGACCTTTGCTCCGCGCACAAGCATATGATTGACCATAGGTCATGTATCCTCCATTTGGAACTCGCTCAGCGGCCGGACAGGGATGCCATGATCCCGCGCGATCTGCTGCACCCTGCTGCCCGGCAGGCAATAAATAAGCGCAATATGGGTACGGTCGGCTCTTTCGAGGACTGCATCCATTCCTAGGAAAACCAGAACCGGACTGTCCGGCCGGCTCTGCCGTAACTGCGGCACGCGTGGGTTGATATAGACACAGCTGTGCTTGACATCTACGACCTCTTGCACACCGGCCGGAAAAATAAAACGTGTGATCGCCGTCTTCTCAAAAGCGTCGTGATCGACCCGGAGCAGCGATTCGGGAAAGGAAACCGTCCGCAGTTTGGTACAGGTCTCAAAAGCAGCCCACTTGATCGTCTGCAATTGCTGACCAAAGGTCACATCACTCAGATTTGCACAGCCGCTGCAGCAACCTCCCGGAATTATTTTCAGCCGATCCGGAAAACGCAGCGCCGTGAGTCCGCTGCTTACAAAACAGCGCCCCCCCAGATATTCCACACTGTCCGGCAGATCGATATGCTGCAGGCGCTTGCAGCCGGAAAATGCCTCCTCGAGAATGGCCTTGATCGAATCCGGCAGGATCACCTCCGAGACGGTCGTGTTCTTGAACACTTTCTCCCCGATGCTGACGACCGGCTGCCCGTCGATCTCCGCCGGGATGACAACACGATCCGCATCAAACCCGGTGAAGGCCGTGATCCGAAGCCCCTTGCCGACCAGCTTCTGCAGCGCGGGCTCCGGCTCCTGATGACTCCTATAGCCAGTCACGGTCCCCGGCTCCGGCTCGTAGTGAAAGCAGCTCGGATCGGCCGGTGCATCCAGCGCCGCCTGGACTGAGCCGAGACCGTCTGCTGCGCCGGGCATTGCTCCGGCGTTTTCTCCGGTGCCTGCACGGCAGGTGTCGGACT
>CALEQS010000205.1 GCA_937907975.1 uncultured Clostridia bacterium
CAGCGGACGTAGTGGTTATAGTAACCAGCCCAGGTATCACCATAAGCCTTACGCAGGCTTGCATACTCGAAGCGATAGCTCACGGGATCGAACTCGGAGCTCGCCTGCTGATGCTGGGCCATGCCCTGCTCCACGAAGTAGTTCAGAACCTTCTGATCGTCATAGCCGACCTTGTTCAGCACTTCAGGATACTTCGCGATGTAGTAATTGTAATCATACACAGACGCATAGTCCAGACCGTTGCCGGCATAAACCGTCGCATAATCCTGCATCTCAGTGCAGCCGGTGCCATGCAGGCCCGCATCCTTGCCCCAGCGGACGTAGTGGTTATAGTAACCAGCCCAGGTATCACCATAAGCCTTACGCATGCTGGCATACTCAAGGCGATAGCTCACGGGATCAAACTCAGCGCTCGCCTGCTGATGCTGGGCCATGCCCTGCTCCACGAAGTAGTTCAGAACAGCAGTATCGTCATAACCGTACTTATCAAAGACGGAAGGATACTTGGCAATATAATAGTTGTAGTCATAAACGGAAGCGTAGTTCAAGCCGTACTGCTCGGTCGCATAGTCCTGCATCTCAGTGCAGCCAGTGCCATGCAGGCCCGCGGCCTTACCCCAGCGGACATAATGACGATAGTAGCCAGCCCAGGTATTACCATATGCCTTACGCATGCTGGCATACTCAAGGCGATAGCTCACGGGATCGAACTCGGCACTTGCCTGCTGATGCTGGGCCATGCCCTGCTCCACAAAGTAGGCCAGAACCTTCTCATCGTCAGTACCGACCTTCTTCACCACATCAGGATACTTCTTGATGTAGTAGTTGTAGTCATAAACAGAACCGTAATCCAGGCCATCGCCCGCATAGACGGTCAGATGATCCGACTTCTTACCGCAGCGGGTGCAAACGCCATCCACATAATTGTGGCCCAGAGCGGACACGGTTACGGTCTTCAGAGTCTCCACATCCACGCCATTCACATTGAAAACAGCGGTATACTGGACAGAGCCGTCCTCCGTGCAGTTGGCCTCCTTAGTGACCTTGCTGACAGTGTTGACCGTCTGATACTGGGTGTCATTGCAACGGCTGCAGACAAGCGTTGCCGTGGCAGTGGTGTAATCCTCAGCCCACTTGACATTGCTGATGCCATACTGATGGCCCAGAGCCTCAACCTGAGCGGTCTTGCTGTCGGTCTTGGTCACGCCGCCAATGGTGACAGTCGCGGTGTAAGTAGCGGTACCACCCTCGGTGCAGGTAGCGTCCTTGGACTCGACCGTGATCTCAGCATTCTTGATCTCCTTCAGATCGCAGCGAGAGCAGGTGACCTCCGCAGTTGCGGACTTGTTATCCGCAGCCCAGACAATCTCTCCGATCTGGTAATCGTGGCCCAGTGCATCCAGAGTCTTTTCAGCAGTCTCGGTCGCAACGACCTTGTCGTCCACGATGAACTTAGCGGTATAGGTGACCTTGCCGGTCTTGGTGCAGGTGGCGGCCTCGCTCACGCTGGAGATAGAACCCTTCTGATCCTTCAGCGTAGAATCGCCGCGGGAGCAGACCAAATCAGCGGTGACCTCAGTGTGATCATCATTCCACTTGACATTCTCAGTCTTGTAGTCATGACCCAGCGCGTCGCTGTCGACCGTCTTGGTCTCGGTGGCCAGGACGGTGGTACCATCCTCTGCATAGACAGTGGCGGTGTAAGTGACCTTTCCAGCTTCGGTGCAGGTAGCGTCCTTGGACTCGACTGTGATTTCAGCATTCTTGGTCTCCTTCAGATCGCAGCGAGAGCAGGTGACCTCCGCAGTTGCGGACTTGTTATCCTCAGCCCAGACGATCTCTCCGATTTGGTAATCGTGGCCCAGTGCCTTATCGCCAGTCAGTTCCTTGGTATCGGTAGCCAGGACGGTGCTGCCATCCGCAGTCACAGCAGTCGCGGTATAAACGATCTTACCGGCTTCGGTGCAGGTGGCGGCAACGGACTCATTGGTCAGATTGACCTTGACACCCTTCTGCTCATCGCCGCACTTGGTGCACTTCAGATCAGCAGTCTCGCAGGTATAGCCAGTGACATTGCCGTTATCGTCCTTGACCTCGACCCAGTTGAAGGTGCCCTCATAATGGTGCTCGCCAGCCTCTGCCTTCACAGAGTTGACAGCGGTGACGTTGTAAGTCTTATTGCCGTCCTTGATCTCGCCCGCGCCAACATAGTTGGTGGTGACGCCCTCGGCACAGGTGCCCTCAGAGGTGGTCTTTTCGGGATCGGTGGTCAGAGTGGCAGCCTCGCTCAGCGTCACAGTGACGGTGGCGTCGTCCACCAGGCAGTCCAGCTTATCCTGCTTGCCATCGCAGACGGAGCAGGCCAGCTTGGTGAAGGAAGCAGTGTAGGTGCCGTCCTCGTTGGCAGTCCAAGTGGCGTCAACAGGGGCATAGGTATGACCGGCAGAAGCAGCGGCGGCATCCCACGCAGCCTTCTCCTCCGCGTAGTTCTCGTTGGTCTGGTTGAAACCGGTCTTCTCCTCGGGCTCACGCAGGGATTTGCCGCAGGCAGTGCAGACATAGCTAGTGCCGGTGTTCCAGCTGCTGCTGTTGTCATCCTTGGTGAAGTAGGTCTCGTTGACCTCGATGTAATGATGGTCACAGGTGATATCCGTGTAGTCAACGGCATCGCCGGAGGCCAGCGTCTTCATGCTGGTGGTGCCGACCAGGTTGGCGACCCACATAAATTCGTCGTTGTCGTTGGTCTCCTTAGTACCGCCCATCTGGCTCATCATCTTATTCAGATAACTGTTGTAGCTGGGATTGTAGTTGGTCTCCTCGTACTCATAGCCATAGCCGTTGGTGGCGTTATCAATGGTGTAGTCGATCGTATCGCCATTTTCGTCCGTCTGGCCGCGGTTGGTGATATGATCTTTGCCGGAGATGTAGCCCAGGTTGGTGGCGACGGAGACAGTCAGCTCGTCGCCGCGCAGCCGAATACCGGCAATGGGATGATTCTCGAAGACATAACGGTCGTCAGCCTTCTCATCCACCAGCTTGAAGGACATGCCGCCGAAGGCAACGGTCTTATCGCGCTGGCCATAGGTGGTCTCATACTGCTTGACCACTTCGACCTTGCCGGTCTCCAGCTCATAGCTCAGGATGCAGGTGGACAGGTTGAAATACACCTTGCCCTCATAGTAAGCACAGGTGATGGCAATGGAGGGATAGGTCTTGGCCTGCTCAGCGTGCAGCTTGTAGAGCTGGGTCAGGAACTCGTTCTCCTCCATCGCCTTGGTCTCGGGATTATAGACCCGAGCCACGCCCAACTCATCCGACTCATCGGTGGAGTAGTTGAACTCGATCAGGGCCTGATAATCGGTATCACCGGGATTCTCGCCGCTGGTGTTATCCGTGGCGGTCAGGGGATGCTCGACCAGGGACAGACGGTTCGCCTTGTTGCTGAAAGAGCCGCTGCTCTGCATGCCGCTGCTCTGCTGAGAAATGGTATCCGTAGAGTCATACACATAGTAGGCATTGGTGCCGTCAGAGTACACCACGCTCTTGGCGCGGGCAAACCAGGCATCCTCATACTGCTGGTTCGTCGCCACATCGGCATACAGGCTCTTCAGCTCGCTGTAATAGCCGTCGAACAGATTCTTGGCACTGGTGTGGCTGTACAGGAAGTACATGTGGTTGATGTAACCGTCGGTCTCGACGCGGTCGCGGGTCATGACCTCGGTGTACACGTCATTGTAGCAGGGGTCCACATAGTACCAGGTGCCGTCCACCCGCACTGCGTTCCAGTAATGGACGGAGTTGAAACCCTCCTGGGTCTCGCCGTACATGCTCACGTCAGTACTGAACGTAATGCGCACCAGGTCGACCAGATAGCCCTTATCAATGTTGATGCTGGTGCCATCCTCATTATAATAGAGTTCCTTGGCGGCCTTCCAGTTGGCAGACACGCTCATGTCGGCAGTCTCGCTGGTGCCGTAGATCTCGGGGTGCATATACTGGACCAGGTAGGCATAGGCCTTGGAATAGCCCAGGCAGACGGACTTGCCCTGACCCAGAGCACCGATCTGGTTGCCCTCCCAGTAGTTCAGGACGCCGTCAGTCAGGCCGTCGGCGGCCTGATTGGAGTAGATCTCAATGGCCTGGGAAATGCTGACCTTAGTGTCTCCCAATTCAACAGTGGGATCATCGCTCTGCATCTGGGCGCTGGTGATCTGGTCGATTGCCTCAGAGTAAGTCATCTGGGCAGTGCCGTCGGTGGGCATGGTGATACTGCCATCCGCGCCAAAGCTGACCTTCTTCTCGTCGCTGTTCAGCTCCTGCTGAGTCATCTGCTCGACGGTCATAGTAACGCCGTCAGCGACCTCAATACCGTCGGTCTTAGCGCCCGCAACAAAGTCGTCCGCACCGGCGATCAGATTATCGGCGGCGTCAGGGAGGTTCTCCTTCACAAAGCCGTCGGGATCCTTTTCGATAGCCGCTTTGTTGGCCTCAATATAGGCGTTGGCCTCTTCCTCAGTCTTGCCATCATTAGTAAGAATCTGCGGAATCGCCTTCTCGTAATACTGGGCACGCAGGTTGGTCACAATGCCATCATAGATCTGGTCATGGAAGGTCTTGGTGACCTCGTCCTTGATCTGGCTCTCGAAGTTGGCCTCGATCTGGGGCTTGTAGGCCTCATACAGTTCCTGATGCACATCGTCATAGTGCGCAGGCTTCTGCTCGTCCTCTGCCACCATGGCGCGCTTGTCCTTATCCTTACCACTGTTCATGATATAGGACATATCGAAGCTGTCCACACCGGCCAGCCAGTCATTCAGGGCCAGCAACTTCTGGGCCTCGTTCTGAGCGCCGGAAGCCTCAACAGCAGCCATGGCGTTCTTCGCCTGCGCCAGGATCGTATCACCATAATACTGCACGCCCAGCTTATCGCCGTACATGAAGTTCATGATGGTGCCAGTCAGATCATCGTAGGAATACTCACCGGATCTGACCTTGTCAACGGAGGTACCGGCCAGGGCCAGCATCTCACCGAGGATACCGAGGTCATCCTTGCTGTCGTTATAAGACAGGAAGAAGGGCAGCTGGACGCCCAGCACATTGGCGTTGGCAGTCCACTGATCCAGATACTGCTGGAACATACCCAGCACGGTCTGCTTCTGCTCGTCCGTCAGCGCGACCTGATTGCCGTTCTCGTCCTGAACAGTAGCGTCGTTCAGCTCGTCCGCAAACGTTGCCACCACAGGGTCGCTCATGTCGGGCTCCGCCGCGGTGTCGGCGGCCTCATCGACCACGGCCGCATCGGCGGCGGCCTGAATACCGACAGCATCCACGCTCATCGTACCCAGCGCATCGCTGGAGATGGAGAACGTGGCAGGGAGCGCAGAATTGGTGGAGTCGTCTGCCTCATCGACCACGGCGGCCTGCTCGGCGTCACTGGTCTGAGGAACAGCTTCCTCCTGCTCGCTATCTGCCGCTGCGGTGGTGTCCGCACTGGCAGCGGGTTCATCAGCCGCATCCTCGTCTTCCGGCGCAGCATAGGCCGGGATCACCATCAGGCTAAACGCCATAGACAGTGCGAGGATCAAACTTAAGAACCGTTTCCAAGTCTGATTCATTTCTTTCCTCCGTTTCGTTAGAATGGAAAACTATCAAAAAGCTCTTTGTGAGCCTCTTGAACAAAAGGGATAAGGATGGTAATCAATTATAATATAGCCAACTGGAAAAATCCACCCATCTGTTATGCTTTTTCGACACAGCTGACAGTGTTGTATGCTATATATTAAATGTATATCATCAATCCTCCTGCTTCACAAGCTGAGCCGCCAGGTTGATACGGTCCGTCTTGAAGTGGAAGAAGGGGCGCTCTGGCAGGGAGAAGATCTCCACCGGCTTCATGAAATCATCCAGGCAGTTATCAATAGCCTCACGGACGTCATCCACCGTATAGCCATCCTCCAGTACCAGATAGAGGTAAGGCAGGAAGTGATGATGATGCTCCGTATCAGGGACAATGACAAAGAACTCATCCTTGATGCCCTTGATCTCGGCATCCGCCAGACGGTTTTCCATCTGAAGGGTAGCCAGCTCGCCATCCGGGAAGCCAAAGCGGGGCGCACTGCCGCGGGTCAGGGTAAACACGACACCCTCAGGCGTGACATAGCCCATATCACCGGTATGGAGCCAAACCCTGCCGTCGTCATGCTTCTGGAGCGCGCGTGCCGTGGCCTTGGGGGTGTCATAACCCAGCATATTGCCCGGGCCGGTAATGCACAGCTCGCCCACCTCATTATAGCCCAGTTCCTCATGGGTACCGGGGCGGAACGCCGCAATGATGGAGAGAGGCATGGGAATGCCCACATTGCCGTCACCCAGGGGCAGGGGCGACATGGGCAGAGTCATATTGGAACCCGCCTCACTGCAGCCATAGCCAGTCGTAAACTTCGCCTTGCAGTTATGATCCTCCAGAAACTTCTGCGCACGCTTGATCTGATTGTTATTGTATGCCTCGCAGCCTGCGCCGCAGGACATCAGGTGAGACATATCATAGTCGTCCGGCACTCGGCCATTGCGCATCACGATCTCAATCAGCATCGGAATGAGTGCCCAGCAGTTGGGACGATAGCGCATCATCTCAAGATCGACATCCTCAGGCCGGCAGAAGGGATCCAGGATCAGCAGCTTGTTGGATGCCATGGGCAGCAGCATCATTGCGACCACGACAGCCACCAGACTGGGCGGCAGAACCGTCATCAGCCAAGTGGGGCGAAACTCGTCAGAGGAACCGTAGAAATTCATCTGGTGCAGGTTGCCGATCATGGTATGAGCGGAATGGATCACCTGCTTGGACGGGCCGGTAGAGCCGCTGGTATAGGCGCGGAACAGTGGCCGGTCAATATCGCGCGGCGCGGCGACCTCGCCATGGAAGCGCTCGCCCAGCTCCAGAAAGACATTCCAGTCCAGCGTCTTGGGACCGTAGGCGGGCTCTTCCGGATAATACTCGTCAATGGCGGTGCGGATATGCTCCGGAGTTGCGGAATAGCAGGCGCTGTTATAAGGCGAAACGGTCACAACGCAGCGGGTCTCAGAGTCCCGGCGGAAGGTGTTCAACTCCTCCTGAGACATATAGTCGTGAGCAAAAATCACTTTGGCTTTGCTCTTTCGAACAGCCTCTACATTCTCCTCCAGCGTGTTATCCCGGCATAGCAGGGACGCGCCGATCTTTTCAGCGCCCAGCAGCAGATACACAAACTCCGGCGTGGCGCGCAGGAACACGGGGATCTGATCGCCCTCGCCAAAGCCCATGCCCCGCAGAGCGCGGGCCGTCTTATCGACCATTTTGAATACATGCTTCCAGGTGATATCCACGCCATAATAATGGATGGCCACCACATCCTCGCCGGGGCAGTGCTCATGCAGATATTCGCTGACCGTATTATCCGGAATGCTCAAGTTCTCGATCAGATGCGGCGGATAATACTTCATCCACGGCCGATCCTGACTGGGGAAGCCCGTCATCTTCTTTGCTTCAGTCGACATGTTTCTATCTCCTTTTTCGACAGATGCATCCAAAATTTAGCAGAATGC
>CALEQS010000206.1 GCA_937907975.1 uncultured Clostridia bacterium
CGCCCCCCTTTTGTCAGCTTCGCTGACATTTCCCCCGCAGGGGAATCTGCCCCCGGAGGGGGAGCCAAGAGTGCGCCGCCCGCCCCATTCTGCTGCCCCCACGGAGGAATAGTATATGGCAAACGAATCGACATTTATCAACGACCTGACGGAAGGCAGCGTAATGAAGCGGCTCGTCCGCTTTACGCTGCCGCTGATGCTGGCCAATCTGCTTCAGGTGTGCTATAACCTGGTGGATATGTTCTTTGTAGGGCAGTATGCGGGCACGGACGCCCTGAGCGCGGTGAGCATCTCGTCCAATGTGACCATGCTGATGTTCTTCTGCTTCATGGGCATCGCTACCGGCGGCCAGATCTATGTGGCCCAGACCGTGGGCGCGGGACGCCGGGACAAGCTGGACAGGATCGTGGGCAACAGCCTGACGCTGTGCTTGCTGGCCAGCCTGATCCTCATGCTGGCCATTCCCCTGTCCACCCCCATTCTGCGGCTCATCAACACGCCGTCTGAAATTCTGGGCATCACCCGGACCTACCTCATCATCTGCACGGCGGGCAATGTGACGGTGGCGCTCTACAACGCCCTGTGCGGCATTCTGCGCGGCATGGGCGACTCTCGCCACCCCACCATGTTTGTGGCCATCTCCACGGCGGTGAACATTGTGCTGGACTACCTCTTTGTGGCGGTGCTGCACTGGGGTGTGGCCGGCGCGGCGTGGGCCACGGTGATCGGCCAGACCACCGCCTGCGTGTTCGCGCTGGTCTACCTGTTCCGCAAGCGGGAAAAGCTGGGCTTTGACTTCAAGCTGGCCTCTTTCGGGCTGAAGGCGGAGCACGTCAAGGTGATCCTGCGCATCGGCGCGCCCATCATCATCAAAAATCTCTTCATCAGCATCTCCGTGATCTTTGTCAACGCCATGATCTACCGCTTCGGCGTCACTGCGGCGGCGGTCATCGGTGTGTGCAGCAAGCTCCAGAGCCTGATGCAGGTCATCAGCCAGGCC
Organism: uncultured Clostridia bacterium; assembly: GCA_937907975.1. GTDB lineage: Bacteria > Bacillota > Clostridia > Oscillospirales > Oscillospiraceae > UMGS1766. The sequence continues at coordinate 1,001 of CALEQS010000206.1, forward strand.
ATGATGGACGGCTCCGCCTCCATGGTGGGCCAGAGCGTGGGCGCGGGCAAGCAGGAGCGCGTCAAGCGGGTGGTATGGGACGCCACCCTGCTGGGGGCGGTCTTTGCCGTGTTCTGGATCCTGATGTTTCAGCTGTTCCCCCACCAGATCTTCGGCATCTTCTCCAATGATCCGGCGGTCATTGAGATGGCCCCGTCCTTTATGACGGTGTGCAGCATCAATATGCTGGCCGCCGCATTGATGAGCCCCACCATGGGTCTCATCAACGGCGTGGGCGACACAGTCTACAATATGATCGTGGCCATTGCCGACGGCGTGGCCGCTCGGCTGGCCCTGTCCCTTCTGCTGGGCTTCACCGCCGGAATGGGGGCGCTGGGCTTCTATCTGGGCAACTGCCTGGCGGCCTATGTCTCCGTGATCGGCGGCGGCATTTACTTCCTGGCCGGATGGTGGAAGAAGAAAGGTTCGCTGGTGCAGCATGAATAAGCGGGAACTGCTGGACCGCACCGGCGCGGACAGCGAGGAGCGCTTGCTGCTCGCGCAGGTGCTGGACAAAATGGAGCACGCCCAGCGGCGGCAGGAGCCGTGTGCTACCGGCTTCCTTTCCCCAAAGGAGCAGCGGGATGCCGAGGCCATGCTGAATGCGACGGGACACCCCCGCTATGCGGCCGTAGGCGGTTACGACGGCGCGGAGCGCCGGGGGCTGGTGTTCCTGCCTGACTGGATGGAGCCGGAATACCTCCAGAGCGGAGATTACCTGGCCGTGCTGCGATGCACCTGGTTCAAGGACGACAAGCTGACCCACCGGGATTTCCTCGGCTCACTCATGGGCATGGGGGTGCGCCGGGACACGATTGGTGACATTCTGGTGGGTGACGGCAGCTGTGACATTCTGACCCTCCCCACCGTGGCGGGCTTTCTGAAGGACAGCCTGACCTCCGCCGGGCGGGTGAAGCTCCAGGTGAGCGAGGTGCCGCTGGAGGAAGTGCGGGTGCCGGTGCAGGAGCGGAAGGTGCTCCACGACACCGTAGCCGCCCTGCGGCTGGACAGCGTGCTGGCGGTGGGGTTCTCCATCAGCCGGAGCAAGGCCTCCCAGCTCATCTCCTCCGGCCGGTGTGCCGTCAACTGGCAGGACACCTCCAAGAGCGACCTGGCCGTTCGGGAGGGGGACGTGATCTCCTGCCGGGGGCTGGGCAAGTGTAAGCTCACCGAAGTGGGAAATTTGAGCCGCAAGGGCCGCATCAATGTGACGGTGGAGCGGTATCTATGAGGGGCGGCTTGAGTCGCACTGTCATTCTGAGGAAGCAAAGGATGACAGATTGAAAGTTTGCAGGTCTGCGTTGCACTAAAACTTGGCTCACCCCCCGAGGGGAGGCCTTTGGTATGCCGTGCAAAAAATCCCCATTTGATGGAACAAATCCCCGTATTTTACGTCTAACTATAAAAATATCACTGATAGGAGTGTTGAGAATATGACACAGGAAGAGCTGGTCGCGCGGATCAACGTGCTGGCGGCCAAGGCTAAGGCCGAAGGGCTGACCGAGGAGGAGACCAACGAGCGCATGAAGCTGCGGGAGGAGTATCTCATCCAGTTCCGCAAGGGCCTGCATCAGCAACTGGACAACACCTATGTAGTAGGTCCGGACGGCATTAAGCGCAAATTGGTAAAAAAACAGAAACAATAATTGAAAATTGCTTAAAATTGTCGGGATGCCCTTGCATTTGTGTCTGACTATGTTAACATAATAGCAGAACAATGTGGGCATCCTGTTGTCCTATGGAAGATTCTGGAGGTATGCAAGCTATGGCGAATAACAAAAAATTTGCTGTGCTGGTATCTGCCGGTGTCGCCATTCTGGCGGCGCTGGCTGTGGTACTGATGGTTTTGCTGAAGGGCGGCCTGCCCGGAGACAGTAAAAGTACGGCCTTTTTGACCGGCACCACGATCAACGGCGTAGATGTGTCCGGCCTGAACGCCGAGGGCGCCGCGGCGGCGCTGGAGGAGAAGGCCCAGGGTTATTCCTTCACCCTGAAACTGGGTGAGAATGCCTACACGGCCACTGCCGGGGATCTGAAGCTCACCTATGACAAGAGTGCCGATCTGCAGAGTCTGATGGACGAGCAGAAGGCGGACAAGAGCAAGCTGAGCTTTGAGGTGGACAGCCTGTTCACCTCCGACCCGGCCGACTTCCTCTCCGGGGTGGAGGAACAGTATAATGCCGCCCAGACCCAGACACTGGCCGCGTCCACTGACGATCAGACTGATACGGCGGCCCCGGCGGACGCCGCCGAGGGGGACGACGCCGTGCAGGACGAGTCCCCCGTGGACCCCAACGCCCCGCAGAACGCCTATCTCTCCTACGACGACGCCAGCGCCAGTTTTGTCATTGTGCCCGAGCAGAACGGCAAAAACGTGGACTGGACCAGTGTGACCGATCAGGTCAAGACTGCGGTGCAGGAGATGCAGGCGGAGCTCGACCTGAAGCTGGAGGATCTGACTGAGAAGCCCGCCGTGCTGTCCACGGATGAAACGCTCCAGAACGCGCTGGCCGAGGCCAACAGCTATCTGGACCTTCAGCTGACCTACACCTTCACCCCTGACGGCGGCTCCACCGAGTCCGAGACGCTGGACCGGGCCACCCTGGGCAGCCTTTATTATCTGGATGAGGACGATATGTCCGTGCAGGTGGATGAGGAGATCCTGGGCAATCTGGTGAACGAGCTGGCCGAAAAGCACGTCGGCAGCGGCGGAAAGTCCAGCCAGTTCAAGACCACCGGCGGCAGCTACATCAATATCAACGTGGCCAAGGAGGGGCAGAGCGTGGACTCCACCGCCCTCTACAACGATATGCTGGAGTGCCTCAAGGCCAAGACCGGCGGCACCCGGACGGCCCCCTACACCGCCGCCAGCGACTCCAGTGACAGCTACTGGGGCGGCAACTATGTGGAGATCGACCAGACCAGCCAGCACCTGTGGCTCTATAAGAACGGCACCTGCATTCTGGACTGCGGCGTAGTCAGCGGCAACGTGGCCAACAACACCCGCACCCCCAACGGCTGCTTCGCCATCTTTGCCATGAACAAGGACCGCTATCTGCAGGGCAGCAATGTGAACGGCACCCGCTATAAGACGTGGGTCAATTACTTCATGCCCTTCTCCGGCGGCTGCGGCATCCATGACGCCACCTGGCGCAGCAGCTTTGGCGGCGACCAGTACCTCTATAACGGCAGCCACGGCTGCGTGGGCGTCTCGCTGAGCAATGCCAAGAAGATCTATGAGAATGTGAACGTGGGCTTCCATGTGGTGGTCTACGGCGGCGCAAGCCCCGACAATATCCCCGCCCGCACCCAGAGCGTCAGCGCCTCTATCGGCAGCTCTGAACTGACCGTGGGCAACCAGACCACCGTGAGCGTCAGCTCCAGGACCACGCCCAGCTTCTCCTCCAGCAACCCGTCCGTGGCCACTGTGGACGGCAACGGCAATGTGACCGCCGTCGGCCCCGGCACCGCCACGATCACGGTCAGCTGCCCCGCCGGCAGCACCTGGTCCGAGGGTTCCGCCAGCGTGACTGTCACCGTCAATGCCCCCGCTCATGTCCACGACTGGGTGGCACAGACGAAGACCGTGCACCATGACGCCGTGACCCACACCGAGACCGTGGTGGACAAGGCGGCCTGGGACGAGACCATCACTAAGTACGTCTGCTCCGGCTGCGGCGCGGAGTTCGGCACTCAGGCAGAGTGCGAGGCTCACATTGCCTCCAGCTCGGCCTGCGCGGGAGCGGAGGTCAAGACCGCTTCCGTTACCGTCAATCACCCCGCCGAGACCCACGAGGAGACCGTGGTGGATCAGGCGGCCTGGGATGAGACTGTCGTCACCGGCTACGTCTGCTCCGGCTGCGGCGCCACCAAGGACGCGTAAACCCGAATAGAAATCGCCCCACCCCCGGCGTACGCCGGGGGTGGGGTTGCTTTATGGGTATATCCGGGTTTGTGGTTTGTGCAGTGACAAATTGGGGTTTGTAGGTTTGATGCACACCCTCGAAAGCCTTCCGGCCCTTTTGGCCTACGGCCATTTCCCCACACAGTGGGGGAATCACCCCTTGAGGGGAAGGTGGTGAGCGGAGCAAACCGGATGAGGTGGCGACGAACGGAAAGCCATCCTAGACCTGCCCCCTCATCAGTCGCCTGCGGCGACAGCCTTTTCTGTGGAGCGCCTTTGGCGGTTACAGCACTCGTCCGGGAATGCGCCACTGGCGCATTCCTGTTTCGGGCTCACTCCCCAAGGGGAAGCCTTTGGTGCGGCGCTGACAGCTTACAGGTCTGACGTAGGGCGGGTGCTTGCCCCCGCCGCGGACGGCCGCAGTTACCGCACTAGGACAGCTTACAGGTAATCGGCAAGCACGACCGCGTTCACTCACGCGCATCGGCACACCTTTTACGATAGCACTCACAAATCTGCCAGCATGGCACGGCGGGGGCAAGCACCCGCCCTACACCATATACGGAAAACTTCTCTTTCCTTCCACAAACCCCAATTTAACATTGTGAAAAAATTAACCTTTTATTTCCCGCCTTTCCCGTTGCTTTTCTTGTGGTAAAGTTTTATAATCTTTCTGAACCCTGTTTTCTAAAGGTATTTTCATATTTTATATCATCGGAGGTTTTACAAGATGAAAGAAGTTTATCTGGTAAACTGCTGCCGTACTGCCGTGGGTAAGTTCCAGGGCTCTCTGGCTAAGACTCCCGCCCCTGTCATGGGCGGCATCGTCATCAAGGAGGCGCTGAAGCGCGCCGGTGTTTCTCCTGAGAACGTGGACGAGGTCATGTTCGGCAACGTGCTGACCGCCGCTCTGGGTCAGAACCCCGCCCGTCAGGCCGCTGTCAACGCCGGCGTGCCCTACGAGGTGCCCGCCTACACCGTCGGCATGGTCTGCGGTTCCGGCATGAAGAGCGTTATCGAGGGCGCCCGCGCCATCATGGCTGGCGACGCTGACGTCATCGTCGCCGGCGGCATGGAGAACATGACCGCTGCCCCCTATGCCGTGCCCACCGCCCGCGGCGGCGCCCGTATGTTCAACACCACCATGGTCGACACCATGGTCAACGACGGCCTGTGGGACGCGTTCCACAACTATCACATGGGCACCACCGCCGAGAACATCTGCGACTTGTGGGGCATCACCCGCGAGGATCTGGACAAGTTCGCCGCCGCTTCTCAGGCCAAGACTGCCGCCGCTCAGGCCGCCGGCAAGTTTGACGACGAGATCGTCCCCGTGCCCGTGAAGGTCAAGAAGGAGATTGTTGAGTTCAAGGTCGACGAGTTTCCCCGCGCCTCCTCCACCTTTGAGAGCCTGTCCAAACTGAAGGGCGCCTTCCCCGTGGGCCCCGAGTCTGATGCCATCCAGGAGCACGGCAAGAAGATGTCCACCGGCGACAGGGAGGTCGAGGGCCCCATCACCATGACCTTCGATGCCAACGAGGTCCACGGCCCCGCTGCTGATGCCGGCCATCAGCGCGTCACCGCCGGCAACGCCTCCGGCATCAACGACGGCGCTGCCGCCATCATCCTGGCCTCCAAGGAGGCCGTTGAGAAGTACGGCCTGAAGCCCATGGCCAAGCTGGTCTCCTACGGCCAGGGCGGCGTGGATCCCAAGATCATGGGCGTCGGCCCCGTGCCCGCCACCCGTCAGGCCCTGAAGAAGGCCAACCTGACCATCAACGACATGGATCTGATCGAGGCCAACGAGGCCTTCGCCGCTCAGTCCGTCGCCGTGGCCCGTGAGCTGGGCTTCGACATGGACAAGGTCAACGTCAACGGCGGCGCCATCTCTATCGGCCACCCCGTGGGCGCTTCCGGTGCCCGCATCATCGTCACCCTGATCCACGAGATGATGAAGCGCGACAGCAAGTACGGCCTCGCCACCCTGTGCATCGGCGGCGGCCAGGGCGTTGCCACCATCTGGGAGAAGTGCTGATCTGA
>CALEQS010000207.1 GCA_937907975.1 uncultured Clostridia bacterium
GGATCTACGCCGACCGCGTCAATGAGGATATGCAGGCGGTGGTGGAGTTCTGCTCACTGTCCATGGTGGAGGGGGACTGGGCGTCGGAGCAGTACAGTGAGTATGCCAACCGCTTCGCCCCCCAGAGCAGTAATTTCTTCTTCACTGTAGAGGATATGGACACCAAAGAGACCCTGCTGTCCAATTACACCGATGAGTACAGCTTTTCCGCCCGGCTGGACACTTATGTCGGCCCGGCGGACTACTACGACTACAACAGCGTGGACGAGTATTACGAGTCCAGCAGCAGCCGCTACTATATTGACGAGAACGGGGATGAGGTGCTGGAAGCTGCCAGCTATGACCCGGCCTATACCGCCTCCGGCAGTGTGGAGGCTCCCACCGGGATCACAATCAGCAATGATGCATCCACCGATGCCGGAAGTTCTGCCAATGGTGCGGACACCGATGGCAGCAAGCTGCGCCATGTGATGATCACCGGCTATGTGCGCAAGAACATCAATGATTCGGACGCGGTGGTGGACGATTATTATGTGCTCGACCACTACGCCGAGATGGTGTTCGGCCTGCGCTATCAGGCAGTGGCCGCAGCGGCGGGAGGTACAGTGCTGTTCCTGGTGCTCTATGTCTTTCTGCTGTACGCCGCAGGACGGAGGAAGGACACAGATGAGGTAACGCTGCGCTTTGTGGACCATATTCCCTGGGACGTGTATCTGCTTCTCTGCGGCGCGCTGGCCCTGATGGTGGGGCTGCTGGGGGCGTGGACAGGCCAGTTTATCAGCAGCACGCCCTTCCAGTCCCCTTCGCTCATCAGCATTGCTGTGCTGGCGGCGGGGGAGAGCATCCTGCTTATAGCTGCCTCCATGTCCATCGCCGCCCGGTGCAAGACGCCGGGGTGGTGGAAAAACAGCCTTGTCTATCTGGCCTGGAACGGCGTCGGCACCCTGTTCCACCACCCGCTGAGACAGCTGGGTTATTTCCTGACCCATCTGTCCATCATGTGGAAAACGCTGGCGCTGGGCGCAGTGTTCGTGGGGCTGGAGATATTGAGCCTGTATCCCTTTTACTGGGACAGCAACCCGGTGTTCCTGATCGCGGTGAACGTGCTCTTCGGCTTGACGATCATTGTTGGCGCGGTCAATATGAAAAAACTCCAGCGGGCCGGAAAGGAGCTGGCCGACGGCAACATGGAATACCGTGTGGACACCGGCACCCTGTTCGGCGACTACCGCCGCTATGGCGAGGATCTGAACCACATCGGCGACGGCATCTCCGTGGCCGTAGAGGAGAAGGTGAAGTCGGAGCGTTTCCGCACCGAGCTCATCACCAATGTCTCCCATGACCTCAAGACTCCGCTGACCAGCATCGTGAACTATGTCGACCTGCTGAGTAAACTTGACCTGAGCGAGGACGCCCGGGCCTATGTGGAGGTGCTTCAGCGCCAGTCCAACCGGCTCAAAAAACTGACGGAGGATCTGGTGGAGGCATCCAAAGCGTCCACCGGCAACCTGAAGGTGGAGCTGGGGCCTGTGGATCTGGGCGAGTTGCTGGTGCAGGTCACCGGCGAATATGAGGACCGGCTCCAGCAGGCGGGGATCAGCCCGGTGGTGCAGTCCCCGGAGGAGCCCATCATCGCCATGGGCGACGGGCGCTACCTGTGGCGCATCATCGACAATCTACTCAGCAACGTGCGCAAATACGCCCTGCCCGGCACCCGGGTCTATATTGACGCCAGCGTGCTGGACGGCGCGGCGGTCATCTCGGTGAAGAATATCTCCCGGGACCGGCTCAACGTCAGCGCCGACGAGCTGATGCGCCGCTTTGTCCGGGGGGATGCCTCCCGCAACACCGAGGGAAGCGGCCTTGGCCTCTCCATCGCCCAGAGCCTTGCGGTGCTGATGCACGGAAAGCTCTCCCTCACCGTGGACGGCGACCTGTTCAAGGCGGAACTCAGCCTGCCGCTGGCCGAGCAGGCCCAGGAGACCGCGCCGGAGAAAACGGAATAAAGCGAAGCATCCCCTGCCGCTTCTTTTTGTCTATTTTGCCCTTGTGGTTCTTCGCTGCGCCGCAGTAAGATAGGCAGAGAAATTTCCTCTCCGGAAAGGAGTGTTTTCCTTGTTTTCCAATCGTGATCTCCGGCGGCTACTGATCCCGCTGATCTTTGAGCAGCTGCTGGCCTGCCTGATGGGCGTGGTGGACACCATCATGGTGACCCGGGTGGGCGATGCGGCCATCTCCGCCGTCTCCTGCGTGAACACCATCAACACGCTGGTGCTCTATCTTATCAGCGCCCTGTCTGCCGGCGGCACCATCATCTGCTCCCAGTACCTGGGCCGGAAGGAGCGCCAGCACGCCATCCGGGCGGCAGAGCAGGTCTATCTGGTGGCGCTGGGGCTGTCCATTCTGCTGTGTGCCGTGTGCCTTGTGTTCCGCACCGGGCTGTTAAGACTCATTTTCGGTCAGGTGGAGGACGCGGTCATGTCTCAGGCGCAGGACTACTTCCTTGTCACCGCCTTCAGCTACCCCTTCCTCGCCCTGTCCGAGACCAGTGCCGCCCAGTTCCGGGCGGGGGGCAATGCGCGCCTGCCCATGATCGTCACCGCGCTGGCCAACGGTGTCAACATCGGCGGAAACGCCCTGCTGATCTTCGGCTTCGGCCTCGGTGCCATGGGCGCGGGACTTTCCACGCTGGTGTGCCGGGTGTTCACCGCCCTGTTTCTGGTGATCTGCCAGAGAAACCCCAAGCTGCCCATCCCCGTGCGCGATTACCACGCCATCCGGCCAAACGGCGCACTCATGAAGATCATCTGCAAGGTGGCCATTCCTACCGGCATTGAGAACGGTCTGTTCCAGCTGGGCAAGCTGCTGGTGCAGTCCACCGTTGCCACGCTGGGTACGACCGCCATTGCCGCGCAGGCCATGATCAACACGCTGGATGTGATCCAGTCCACCCCTGGCGTGGCGGTGGGGCTGGGGCTGCTCACCGTGGCGGGCCAGTGCATGGGCGCGGGCCGTCCGGATGAAGCCCGGCGCTATACCCGCAAGCACTGCGTGATCTCCTGGTGCGTTGTGCTGGGCACCAGCCTGTTCTTCCTCGTGCTCACCCCGTCGATCTGCCGCCTGTCCGGCCTGAGCGCCCCAGCGGCGGAGTTGACCTTCCGAATGCTGCTGCTCATCACCGTGATGAAGCTGCTGTTCTGGGTGCCCTCCTTCACCCTGCCCAACACCCTCCGCGCCGCCGGAGACGTGAGCTTTACCGCGCTGGTGTCCGCCGTGTCCATGTGGGTGTTCCGGGTGGGCCTGAGCGCCCTGCTGTGCCGGGCGCTGGGCTTCGGCCTGATCGGCGTGTGGATCGGCTGGTTCACCGACTGGGTGTGCCGCCTGATCGTCTATATCGCCCGCTACCGCATCGGCACATGGGCGAAAAAAGATCTGCTGGGGGAGAAGCGCTCTGCGGATTGACATATGACGGATAAAAATGGCCCTGTGGAAGTTTCCACAGGGCCATTTGGGCGCTTATGCTTATTTTTGCAGGCTGGCCAGGAACTGGAGCGCCACCCGGGGGGTGCGGTTGGGATGGCGCATCTCCCACTTGACGGCCTCGGCCCGGAGCACTTCGCGGTCGCATTCGATGCCCCTGACGGCGGCCAGCTCCTCCACCATGTCGAGGAACTGGTTGCGGTTCAGCGCCGTATAGGGGATGCGCAGGCCGAAGCGCTCGGCAAGGCTGGTCTTTTCCTGAATGGTCTCCCTGTTGTCCACCTCGTCGCCGTTGCGGTCGGAGAAGTTCTGCTTCACCAGATTGCGCCGGTTGGAGGTGGCATACACGGCCACATTGGCGGGCCGGGGCTCCAGACCGCCCTCCAGTACGGACTTCAGCACGGAGTAGGTCAGATCGTCCTTGTCAAAGGCCAGATCGTCGATGAACAGGATGAACTTCTGGGGCCGGTGGGCCAGCATGCGGATGAGCTCGCCCAGATCCCCCAGGTCGGCCTTGTGCACCTCAATGAGACGCAGATTCTCAAAGCCGGGCATACCCAGCAGAGCCTTGACCGTGGCGGACTTGCCGGTGCCCGGGTCGCCGAAGAGCAGGACGTTGTTGACGCTTCTGCCCTCGATCAGCCGCCGGGTGTTGGCCACGACCTTGTCCCGCTGGAGGCGGTAGCCCCACAGCTCCTCCTCGGGCACGAAGTCCGGGTGCTCCACCGGCAGGAGCCGGCTGCGGTTCCAGGTAAACGCCCGGTAGCGGGCGAACATCCCCGCGCCGTTGACCCGGTAGAACTGGCGCACGCTGTTGAAGTCGAACTCCGCCCGGCTCTGCCACTCGGGCAGGGACTGGACGGCCCCACCCCAGCTCTCCGGCAGGCAGGCGGCGATGGCGTTTTTCAGCTCCCTGCAGGGCAGAAGTGCAATGCGGCGGAACACGCCGATGTCGTGCTCGGCGGCTTTGGCCAGGGCTTCGCTCTCCTCGCCCCGGGCCGCGGCCTCGGCAAAGGGGCCGACGCCGTAGCGCATCCGCTCCAGGAACCAGTCGCCCAGACTGTCCCAGCCTGCGGCGGTGATCTGCTCAAACAGGGCGGTGTACTGATCCATCGCTTGCTCACCCTCGCCCCGTTCCAGGGCGCCGAACAGGCCCACCAGACTGGTCCCGGCCTGCTCATCCAGCAGTGTGCGGTAGGGGGAGACGCTCTTCAGCGCGGCGTAAAAATTTTCATTCATTCAGAGATTACCTTCTCTCGGAAGCAGTTTGCAAATCATAGAGATTTGACCGAATTGTAGCCTTTTCCGCGCGCCTTGTCAAGGTTCGCACGGCCGGAATGTCAATGCGGCGGAGAGAACGCGGATTTTGCGCGTTCTGCTGTACTTGAAACGGGCGCAAATGCCTGCCGGAAGGCAGGGCATTATTTCGAGTACGTTTGTTGTTTTTACCAACCAGACCCCAAAGTTTTGTGTGGAATCTGGTTGACATCGCAGTAGCATCCCGTTATAATAAAATAGCTTGAGAGGGTCTGAGACCTGCTCAGAAACAAGACTTCCGCATTGGGCGGAGGTAAGGGAAAGTATCAATACATTTTAGGAGGAAGATTACCATGACTAAGCCTTTGGCTGATTATGTCAAGCTCCCCGAGTTTGACGAGTACAAAGAGTGGTTTAAGGCGTTTGCCGACCTGAAGCGCGAGGATGGCATCGTGCAGGTTACCTGGAAGACCAACGACGGCCCCATGCATCATTCCGGCATGTCCCATCGCGCCTGCTCTCAGCTGACCCGCGTCCTGTCTCTGGACTTCAAGAACGAGATCATCATCTTCACCCACATCGGTGACAACTGGATGATCGAGTCCGACGCCAACGGCTGGGAGACC
>CALEQS010000208.1 GCA_937907975.1 uncultured Clostridia bacterium
AAGGCCGTTCTGGAGATCAAGGAGCGCTTTCCCGGCACCCCCGTCCCCGTCATCCCCATGGGCATCCCCGCCGCTGAGATCGCTCTGCGCGAGGCTCTGGCCATGGGCTGCGACGAGGCCGTGCTGCTGACCGACCGCAAGCTGGGCGGCGCTGACACCTGGGCCACCTCCTCCGCCATCGCCGGTGCCGTCAAGAAGCTGGGCGCTGACCTGGTCATCTGCGGCCGTCAGGCCATCGACGGCGACACCGCTCAGGTCGGCGTGCAGATCGCCATTCACCTGGATCTGCCTGTCACCACCTATGTGGAGAAGCTGGTGGACGTGAATGAGACCTCCATCACCGTGCAGCGGCAGTATGAGGACCGTTATCAGACCGTCCGCATGAACTACCCCTGCCTGATCACCGCCATCGGCGATCTGAACCAGCCCCGCTATATGTCCGTCGGCGGCTGCTTCGACGCCTATCAGAAGGAGATCAAGATCATGACCTATGCCGACATCGCCGATGTGGTCGATGAGAGCAATGTGGGTCTGGCCGGTTCTCCCACCTATGTCGCCACCTCCACCACCAAGGAAGCCAAGGGCGCCGGCGAGATTCTGAAGGACCTCTCCGCTGACGAGGCCGTTGCCGCCATCGTGGAGAAGCTGGCCAGCAAGCACATCATTTGATGGAGGTAGTGTAAAATCATGAATAAGAACGTTTTCGTTTTCTGCGAGCAGCGTGACGGCGAGATCCAGAAGGTTGCTTTTGAACTGGTGGGCAAGGCCCGTGAGCTGGCCGACGCCCTCGGCCAGGAGGTCGTCGCTGTTCTGGCCGGCTCCAACATTGAGGGCAAGGCCGCTTCCCTGATCGCCCACGGCGCTGACAAGGTCATCGTCGCCGACGATCCCATGCTGGCTGAGTACTCCACCAAGCCCTACACCGAGGTCATGCAGAAGGTCATCGCCGACTACGCCCCCGAGGTCGTGCTGTTCGGAGCTTCCTCCATCGGCCGCGATCTGGCTCCTTCCGTCTCCGCCACCGTGCACACCGGCCTGACTGCCGACTGCACCCATCTGGCCATCGGCGACGTGGACAAGACCGTCACCAACGCCGCTGACAAGGCCAAGGTCGAGGCCAAGATCGCCGAGCTGGGCCAGGACGTCACTGTTGAGGACAACAGCAAGTCCATCACCAACCCCAAGACCGGCGCCGTGGTCAACGTAATCAACGTCAAGTACATCTATCACAAGCAGCTGCGCATGACCCGTCCCGCTTTCGGTGGCAACATCATCGCCACCATCGCCTGCCTGCAGCATCGTCCCCAGATGGCTACCGTCCGCCCCGGCGTGATGCAGGCCCTGGCCGCTGACGAAAGCCGCAAGGGCGAGGTCATCAAGCTGGACATCAAGCCCACCAACAATGTTGAGGTTCTGGAGACCGTCAAGTCCGCCAAGACCTCCAGGGACATCACCGAGGCCAAGATCCTGGTCTCCGCCGGCCGCGGCATCGGCTCCGCCGAGAAGGTCGCCATGGTTCAGGATCTGGCTGACGCTCTGGGCGGCGACATTGCCTGCTCCCGTGCCGTCATCGACGCCGGCTGGATGGATAAGGACCGTCAGGTCGGCCAGACCGGCAAGACCGTCCGTCCCGAGCTGTACGTCGCCTGCGGCATCTCCGGTGCCATCCAGCACGTCGCCGGTATGGAGGGCAGTGATTACATCATCGCCATCAACAAGGAAGAGACTGCTCCCATCTTCGATATTGCCGATCTGGGCATCATCGGCGATGTGAACGCCATCCTCCCCAAGCTGACCGAGGCCATCAAGAAGTACAAGGCCGAGCAGGCTGGCAAATAACCTGTAAAATTGCAAATCAAAATGGCCGTACCCAAATGGGTGCGGCCATCAGCCTGTCGAAAAAGCCCAGCTTCAGCTGGGCTTTTTCGACAGGCTGATGCGCGCCGCAAATGCGGCGCGCGTGCCCTTTTCTCTTCACTTTTTCTCCGGCGGGCAGATCGTTCCGCCGCCGATGACGGTGTCACCGTCGTAGAGCACCACGGCCTGTCCCGGGGCAATGGCCCGCTGGGGCTGGTCGAACCACACGGCAATCGTGTCCTCGCCGGTCTGCTCCACGGTGGCTGGGGCCTCATAGCGGCTGTGGCGGATCTTGGCCGTGCACCGGATGGGGGCCGGGATGCCGTCACAGGCGATGAGGTTCAGGTCATTGGCCGTCAGGCTGGAGGAAAACAGATCCTCATTCTCGCCGATATAGACCATATTTTTTCCCACATCCTTGCCGGTCACATAGACCCGGTGCCCCATGGCCAGCTCCAGGCCCTTGCGCTGGCCGATGGTGTAGTGGGTATGGCCCTTATGGGTGCCCAGCACCTCTCCGGCGGCGTTCACATATTGACCCGGCTCGCTTTTCTGGCCGGTGTAGCGGTCGAGAAACGCGCCGTAATCTCCGTCAGGCACAAAGCAGATGTCCTGGCTGTCCCGCTTGCGGGCGTTGACAAAGCCCTGCTCCTCGGCGATCTCACGCACCTGGGGCTTGGTGAGGTCCCCCAGCGGGAGCAGAAAGTGCTCCAGCCACGGCTGGGTCAGGTGGTAGAGGAAGTAGCTCTGGTCCTTTTCCGGGTCCAGCCCCTTTTTGAGCAGCCAGCGCTCTCCGTCCCATGCCCGGCGGGCATAGTGGCCGGTGGCGGCGTACCAGATGCCCAGCTCCCGGGCCCGGCGGAGCATCCGCTCAAACTTCATATAGCGGTTGCAGTCAATGCAGGGGTTGGGCGTCAGGCCGCAGGCGTAGCACTGGGCAAAGTGATCCATGACTTTGTGCTGAAATTCCTCGCTGAAGTTGAACACATAGTGGGGAATGCCCAGCCGGTAGGCCACTCTCCGGGCGTCCTCCACATCGCTGAGGGAACAGCAGGTGGACTCCAGCTCCTCCCCCACCGCCTCGTTGTCAAAGAGCTTCATGGTGGCCCCGGTCACAGCAAAGCCCTGCTGCTGGAGCAGATAGGCGGCCACGCTGCTGTCCACGCCGCCGCTCATGCCCACCAGAACGGAATTGTCACTCATGGGCAGCCACCAGCTCCACCAGCACCTCCACCATTTTTTCCATGTCCTCCACGCAGGCGAACTCATAGATGCCATGGAAGTTCTCGCCGCCGGTGGACAGGTTGGGGCAGGGCAGCCCCTCCCAGCTCAGCCGCGCGCCGTCGGTGCCGCCCCGGATGGGCACGGTCCTGGGCTCCACGCCCTTGGCCCGGAAGGCAGAGAGCGCCCGGTCAATGAGGTGCATATGGGGTTCGATCTTCTCGCGCATATTGTAGTAGCTGTCCTTGAGCACCAGCTCAAAGGTGCCCGCGCCGTACACGCCGTTCAGGTAGTCAGTCAGATTGCGCAGAAACTCCTTGCGGCTCTCGAACTTCGCCCGGTCATGGTCGCGGATAATGAGGTTCACATAGGCATTCTCCTCCACGGCCTGGCAGTAGTTGACGTGGTAGAAGCCCTCGTAGCCCTCGGTGTGGGCGGGAGTCTCCGCCGGGGGCAGAAGGGAGATGAACTCAGCGGCCAGCAGGACGGCATTTTTCATAATATTCTTGGCACTGCCCGGGTGGATGTTGCGGCCGTGGATCTTTACCCCCGCGTTGGCGGCATTGAAGTTCTCGTACTCCACCTCACCCAGAGTGCCGCCGTCCACGGTGAAGGCGTAGTCGGCGTGGAAGCGGGGGTGATCAAAGTGATCTGCACCGCTGCCGATCTCCTCGTCGGGGGTAAAGGCAATGGAGATGGGGCCGTGTGGGATCTCCGGGTGGGCGATGAGCTGCTCCACCGCGGTCATGATCTCCGCCACACCGGCCTTGTCATCCGCACCCAGCAGGGTGGTGCCGTCGGTGACGATGAGCGTCTTGCCCGTGTAGCGCGCCAGAATGGGGAAGTCGGCCTCCCGCATGACGATGTGCTCCATCTCGTTGAGGACGATGTCACCGCCGGCATAGGCGATCCGGCGGGGCTTCACATTTTCGCCGGAGGCGTCGGGGGAGGTGTCCATGTGAGCGATCAGGCCATAGGTCTTATCATTCTCATGGCCCGGCGTGGCACTCAGATGGCCATAGACCCGGCCGAATTCGTCCACCACGGCGTCGGAAATGCCCATCCCCTTCAGTTCCTCACACAGGGTGCGGGCCAGCACCAGCTGGTTCGGGGTGCTTGGAACGGACTCAGAACGCTCATCGGAGGCCGTGGAAAAAGAGACATAATGCAGAAAACGGTCGATTACATTCATTTTAAAACCTTCTTTATAAAAGTAGTTGACGCATCGCGCGGAAACGGGTAAACTGTAGGTAAATTATATAAATATTTTACCACAAAAGGAGCGATTTTTCCATGTCTGTCAATCAGGAATTTCGTTTCCCCTCTGCAGACGGCACCACGACCCTCTACGGCCGCACCTGGGCCCCGGAAAACGGCGCACCAAAAGCGGTCCTCCAGCTGGTGCACGGCATCGCCGAGCACATCGGCCGCTATGACCGCTTTGCCCGCTTTATGGCCGACCACGGCTATCTGGTCTGCGCCGAGGACCACCTGGGCCACGGCAATACCCCCGAGGACGCCGAGGATCTGGGCTACACCACCGACAAGGACGGCTGGGTCAAGATGACCGACAACGTCCGTGCCCTGCATGAGCGCATCGCGCCCCAGTATCCCGGTATCCCCTATTTCATTCTCGGCCACTCTATGGGCAGCTTTCTGACCCGCAGCTATCTGATCCGCTACCCCGGCACCGTGGATGCCTGCGCCCTGCTGGGCACCGGCCAGCAGCCGGAGTCCGTGCTGAAGGCGGGGCTGGCCGCCTGCCGCCTGGAGCAGCTGCGTCTGGGCAGGCGGGGGCGCAGCAAGCTGCTGCAAAACCTGTGCTTCGGTGCCTACAACAGCCAGTTCAAGCCCAACCGCACCGAATCGGACTGGGTGTGCTCCGTGGACGAGGTGGTGGACGCCTACATTGCCGACCCCTTCTGCCAGGTCATGCCCACTGTCACCATGATGCGGGATATGCTCACCGGCATCCGCTTCAACCAGCAGCCGGAAAATCTGGCCAAGATGGACAAGACCACCCCGGTCTTTTTCCTCTCCGGCGATCAGGACCCGGTGGGCAGCAACGGCAAGGGCGTGCGCGCAGCCTACCAGTCCTTTCTGGACGCGGGGTGCGGCCATGTGCGCCTGAAGCTCTACCCCGGTGGACGCCACGAAATGCTGAACGAGCGCAACTGGCAGGACGTCTATGACGAGCTGCTCAGCTGGTTTGACCAACAGATCAAGTAACCTACGGGCCGCGTGCGCGGCACAGAGAAGAGGAATTACATCCAATGCCTTCCAAAAAGCAAAATCTGGACTATCTGAAGCTGCTCTCTGAGCGCTATCTCAATGTGGAGTCCTCTGTCCGGGCCATCGTGGACATGAGCTCCATTCTGCGCCTGCCCAAGGGCACGGAGTACTTTTTCAGCGACCTGCACGGCGAGAACGGCGCCTTCATCCAGCTGCTCCGCTCCGCCTCCGGCGTCATCCGCGACAAGATCGACACGGTGTACTCCTTTACACTTTCGGAAAAGGAGCGCGACGAGCTGGCTGCCCTCATTGCCCACCCCCACACTTTCCTGTCCACCAGGCGCAAGGGCTGCGAAAACTCCGAATACGAGGACTGGTCTGCGCTGGTGATTCACCGGCTGGTACAGGTACTGCGGGAAGTGGCCTCCAAGTACAACCGCCAGCGGGTGACCGAGGTCATCAACCCGAAATTTGCCAACATCATCGACGACCTCATCACCCAGGACCCCACGGTGTCCAACAAGGTGGGCTATTACAAGGAGCTCATCGATGCCTCCATCCGCTGCGGCATCGGGGACGCCCTGATCGTGTCCATCTGCCGGATGCTCCAGCAGATCGCCGTGGATCAGCTCCACATTCTGGGCGACATCTTCGACCGCGGCCCCCGGGCCGACCTCATCATGGATGAGCTCATGAGCCATCGCAGCGTGGATGTCCAGTGGGGCAACCATGACATTGAGTGGATCGGCGCGGTAGCCGGGAACCGGGTGTGTATGTTCTCCGTCCTGCGCATCGGCCTGAGCTACAACAACTTCGACTGCCTGGAGGACGGCTACGGCATCAATCTGCGCCCCCTGTCCTCCTTCGCCGCCAAGGTGTATGCCAACGACGAGTGCAAATATTTCAAACCCCATATGCTGGATCTCAACCAGTATGACCCGGTGGACACGGCGCTGGCGGCCAAGATGCACAAGGCGGCGGCCATCATCATGTTCAAGCTGGAGGGCCAGCTCATCCAGCGCCGCCCGGACTACGGCATGGAGGGCCGGCTGCTGCTGGACAAAATGGATCTGGAGCGCGGCGTCGTCACTATTGAGGGCAAAGAGTACGCCCTGCGGGACACCAACTTCCCCACTGTCGACCCCGCCGACCCCTACAAGCTGACCGAGGGCGAGGAGGATGTCGTGGAGGCCATCGCCGCCTCCTTCCAGCACGGCGAGCGCCTGCGCCGCCATGTGGACTATCTGGTGGCCAACGGCGGTATGTACAAGGCCTATAACGGCAATCTTCTATTCCACGGCTGCATTCCCATGAACGCCGACGGCTCCTTCGCCGAGCTGGACGTGGAGGGAAAGTACTACTCCGGCAAGGCTCTGCTGGACGCGCTGGATCGGCGGGTGCGCCGGGCCTATTACAGCGGTGCGGACAGCGACACCGACTTCTACTGGTACCTCTGGGTGGGTGCCCGCTCCCCTCTGTTTGGCAAGGAGAAGGTCACCACCTTTGAGCGCTACTTCACCGAGGAGCCGGAGCTGCGCAACGAGCCGAAGAACGCCTATTACTCCCTCATTGAGGAGCAGGAGACGGCCGAGCGCATCCTGAAGGAGTTCGGCCTGGACCCCAAGACCGGCCACATCATCAACGGCCATATGCCCGTCAAGGTGGGCGAGAGCCCCATCAAGGCCGGAGGCCGTGCCTTCGTTATCGACGGCGGCATCGCCAAGTCCTACCGCCCCACCACCGGCATCGCAGGCTATACCCTCATCTACAACTCCACGGTCATTAAGCTGGCCGAGCACAAGCCCATTCTGGACGACTCCGGCCGCCACGTCACCACCCAGACCATCACCCGGGTGGTGGAGACCATGCCCCACCAGATCATGATGGACGAGACGGACACAGGTCGGGACTATCAGGAAAAGATCCGCCATCTGGAGGACCTGATTGACCTGTACG
>CALEQS010000209.1 GCA_937907975.1 uncultured Clostridia bacterium
GCTCCTTCACCGACGAGTGGGGCGACACCTGCGATGAGATGACCGAGGAGGACATTCTCCACGCCGCTGATATGTATGCCCAGGCGGCGCTGAACGCCAAGACCTACGGCTTTGACATGGTGATGCTCCATGCCGGTCACGGCTGGCTCATCCACCAGTTCATCTCCCCCCTGACCAACAAGCGCACCGACAAGTGGGGCGGCAGTCTGGAAAACCGCCTGCGCTTCCTGAATCTGGTGGTAGACAAGGTGCGCGCCGCCGTCGGTCCCCGGTTCCCCATCGACATCCGCATCTCCGGTTCCGAGCGTATTGAAGGCGGCTACGGCATCGAGACCGGCATTGAGATCGCCAAAGCTGTGGACGGCAGGGTAGATCTGATCCATGTCTCCGCCGGCACCCAGGAGGTGCCTTACTCCGCCATTCTGATGCATCCCGGCATCTTCCAGAAGCCCGGCGAGAACTCCGGTCTGGCCGCCGAGATCAAAAAGCATGTCAAGACCCCTGTCTGCACTGTGGGCGCCTTCTCCGATCCCGCTTTCATGGAGCAGTATATGGAGGAGACCGGTGTGGACTGCATCGCCATGGGCCGCCAGCTCATCGCCGACCCCTTCTTCCCCAAGAAGCTGATGCGGGGCGAAGAACATGAGATCACCCCCTGTCTGCGGTGCACCGAGTGCCTGAGCGGCCTGATCCACAACCAGCGCGTCCACTGCTCCGTCAACCCCATCATCGGCCGGGAGGATCAGTTCTTCCAGCCCCGTCCCGTCAATCACCCCGGCCGCAAGGTGCTCATCGCCGGCGGCGGCCCCGGCGGCATGGAGGCCGCTCTGGAGGCCGACAAGCGCGGCCACAAGGTGGTGCTCTGCGAGTCCACCGGTCGTCTTGGCGGCACGCTCCGCTTCGCTGATGCGGGCGGCTTCAAGACCCTGATGCGCAATTACCGTGACAGCCAGATCGACAAGCTCGGCCGCTCCGGCGTGGAGATCCGGCTGAACACCCCCGTCACCCAGGAAGTGGTGGACAAGGTGAAGCCCGATGTGCTCATCATCGCTGTCGGCTCTCATCCCTTCTTCCTGCCCATCCCCGGCGCACAGGGCGAAAATGTGGTGGCCGGTGCTGATCTGCTGGGTCATGAGAAGGCCGGACACAACGTCGTGGTCATCGGCGGCGGCCTGGTGGGCTGCGAGGAGGCACTCCAGCTGGCCGACAAGGGTTATCACGTCACCATTGTGGAGATGCAGGAGGAGCTGGCTCCCGACTGTGGCCGGATGCACCGGCTCGGCCTGCTCCATGAGGTCGAGGTACGCGAGAACATTGACGTGCGCACCGGCGTGCGCTGCACCGGCATCACCGGCACAGCTGTCACTGCCGTGGACGCTGACGGCGCTGAGCAGAGCTATCCCAGCGACTGGGTGGTCATGGCCGCCGGTATGCGGCCAAACAGCGACACGGTGAACAAACTGCGCCGTCTTGTTCCCGAAAGTTACGTCATCGGTGACTGCCACACCGCCGCGACCGTCCTGAAGGCTGTCCGCGAAGGCTATGACGCCGCCGTCGATCTCGGCATCTGATGTATTAAAACGCAGACATCCTCGACACAGCATTCCGCCGCCGGCCGGCGGCGGAATGCCGCGAGGTCCTGATCCATCCATCAAAAGCAAGTTCTTCTATCTTTTCTTACAAAAAGAGGCACTTCAATGGAAAAACCATCAACAGCCTGTGGGTCGTCACTGAGACCACCCACCTCTCCCAGCTCGTCATTGAGCAGGGCGGCGCGCTGGCCGCGCCGGAGGGCAAGTTCGTCACCATGACCGTCAACGGCAAGGGCCGCAAGGCTGAGCCGGGCGTCTACTCCGGCGACATTGTCCTCTCTGTCGCTGACGAGTACATCATGCCTCCCTCATCCGCAAGGGCGAGGTGACCCCCACCCACGCCGACGGCGTACACATTGCCAGCAACGAGGAATCCTTCAACGGCATTCTGCTCACCGGCTCCACCGAATACACCATCAACGACGCGAACATCGAACTGGACGGCTTCTCCGGCAATGACTTTGTCGGTCTGGGCGCGGGCATCACTGCCATTGACGATGCCAAGTTGACCATCAATGACAGCCGTGTCGTCCTCCACGGCGTCACCCGCTGCGCTGTCCACATCGGCGGCGACAGCGTCGTCACCGCCAACCGCTGCACCTTCGTCAACCACACCCCGGAAAATGACGAGTGGATGGGCGAGTTCAGTTGGGGCTGCGCCTTCGACGGCACAAACCGCCTGGTCCAGCTGTGCGACAACGGCACCGCTTATTACAAGGACTGCGACTTTGACACCAACGGCTGGGGCGTGGCCTCCATCGACGGCTGTGATGACGCAGTGGCTTACTACTTCAAAGACTGCCGCATGAACTGCTCCAGCTCTCG
>CALEQS010000210.1 GCA_937907975.1 uncultured Clostridia bacterium
CGCCGGTCAGTCAGAACTGGCTGCGGCTATGACGAAGGAACTTGGCGTGCCTGTGCTGGACGGCGTGGACTGTGCGCTCACCCTGGCAGAGGGAATGTGCCGTGCCGGCTTTGCCACCAGCAAAAAATGCCGCTATCAATAATACCAACGGGCAAAACCGGAAGAGAAAAACTGAACCGTAAAACTGGATAATCGGCAAAAAGCCCCCTATCATCCGCGGATCGGAAGCGGCCGCTTATACAGCACACAAAATTTGATTTGACATCTCTGCTGAAACAGGCTATTTTGAATGAAGCAGACGGAAAATTCCTGTGTCTCCCTGCTGGTGGAAGAACTGCCCAAGCTGTGAAGAAGGAGCGAACATAATGTTTGATGTCAATTCTGTGCGGCAGGCCTACCCGGCGCTGGCCGGTCAGGTACATGGAAAGCCGCTCGTCTATCTGGACAACGCCGCCACATCCCAGATGGCCCGGCCGGTATGGGATGCGGTGAGCCGCACCGAGCTGCGCCGGGCTAATGTGCACCGGGGCATCCACGCCGTCAGCGAAGAGTGCACCGCGGCCTATGAGGCCGCACGCGCGGCTGTGGCGGGCTGTCTCGGCGCACAGCCGGAGCAGATCCGCTTCACTTCCGGCACGACGGATGCCGTCAACCAGACCGCAGACTGGCTGCGCACTCAGCTCCGCCCCGGCGACCGGATAGCTGTCACCCGGATGGAACATCACTCCAATTTTGTTCCATGGCAGCAGATCTGTCTGGAGACCGGCGCGGAGTTCGTCATCCTGCCGCTGACTGCGTCCGGCGAGTTGAACATGGATGCGGCGCAGAAAATGCTCGCCCACGGCGTACGTCTGGTTGCCGCCGCCCACAGTTCCAACGTGCTGGGCACGGTGAACGACATTCCGGCGCTGGCAGAGCTGACCCACAAGGCCGGCGGACAGCTGTTTGTAGACGGTGCACAGGGTATCTGTCACGAAGAAGTGGATGTGAACGCCCTGAACTGCGACTTTTATGCCTTTTCCGGCCACAAGCTGGGGGCACCTTTCGGCATTGGCGCACTCTATGCCCGCAGCCCTCTGCCCCCCGCCCGCTTCGGCGGCGGCATGGTGGATGAGGTGTTGGATGACCGCACCACCTTTGCTGCCCCGCCCCAATCCGGTGAGGCCGGGACTCCAAACATCTCCGGTGCCGTCGGCCTGGCCGCCGCACTGGACTTCCGCAAAAAACTCCCGGACGGCTGGCAGGCATGGGAGGACGCTCTACTGGAGCAGCTGGAGCAGGGACTTCACAGCATTGCGGGTGTCCATATTCTGGGCCAGCCCTGCCGCCGCAGCGGCTGTCTCTCCTTCACTGTGGACGGCGCATCCCCCTACGACATCGCTGTCCTGCTGGATCAACTGGGTATCGCGGTCCGCTCCGGCCACCACTGCGCCCAGCCGCTGCTGCGCACGCTGGGGCAGGAATATGCCCTGCGGGTCTCCCCCGCCTTCTACAACACACCAAAAGAGATCGACGCCCTGCTGGACGGTCTGCGGCGCGTGCTTCCACTGTGTACAACCTGATCGTCCCCCTGTTCTGTCGCCGGACGGTTTTGCCAAAAAGCAAGTCTCTCTTGACGTTTTGTCAAGAGAGACTTCTTATTTTCCGTATGGATATATCCCGCGTCAGATCAGCGGCAAAACGACCGTTGTCCAGAGCAAGCTCAACGGCATGACAAAGGCCATGGCCGGGATGAGGTCGGCAATGGGAAAATTTTTGATCCCGGCGATGCGCAGGCCGGTGGCGATCATGATCATGCCGCCGCAGGCTTTAAAGTCACCGATCATGGTCGGCGTGGTCAATGGGAAAATGAGGTTTGCCAGCGCGAAGAGCAGAAGAAAAATCACACACTGGGGAATGGCCACCAGCGCCACCACCGCGCCGATGGAGCAGGCGAAGATAGCCGCCGTGAAAAGGTCCAGAATGGACTTGGCCAGCAGGACGCTGTGATCCCCGCTGAAGCCGGACAGCAGTGCCCCGTAGATGCCGGTGCCGCTGGCACAGAACAGCACGATCACCGTCAGAAACATGGCCGTGCTCTCCGCATCCGCGCTGTCCGAACGGGAAAAGCGCCGCTGGAGCGCTGCCGCACCGTCGGAGATCCTCTGCCCCAGATGGAAAAGCAGGCCGACAATGCCGCCCAGGATCAGCGCAAACACGACCGCCGGCATATTCTCCATCTGAGTCGTGGCACTGACGCCCATCCCCATGGAGCACAGGCCGAATATAAGATTCAGATCTCTCTGAAAAGACTCGGTGAGCCTGCCCTTCAGCAGACTTCCCAGCGCGCCGCCCACCGCGACGGACAGCGCATTGACGATCACTCCGATCGGCATACCACATCTCTCCTTTTCAAAACGCAAAATGCGGGCCGCCGCAGATCGGTGCGGCGGCCCGTAGCCGGAATATTCCCTTATTCCAGCACTTTTTTCAGAAATACTGCCAGCTCCCGCTGTCCCGCTTCCGCCTCGGGAATGCCGT
The DNA here is from genome assembly GCA_937907975.1 of uncultured Clostridia bacterium. GTDB lineage: Bacteria > Bacillota > Clostridia > Oscillospirales > Oscillospiraceae > UMGS1766. Next base: position 2,521 of record CALEQS010000210.1, read on the forward strand.
GAAGCAGGAAGAACACATGGGGCATGAACTCCCAGCTGTGCAGAGCCACATCTACGCCCTCGGCAGACGCTTTCCGGGCACACTTCAGACTGGCCTCCAGGCAGAAGTCGCAGCTGCCCGTCTGGATAAACATGGGGGGCAGCCCCTGATAACTGCCCTCATTGGGGGACATATAGGGCTCGTCCAGCTTGTGGCCGTTGGTGTACATGGTGGAGAAGGCGATGTTCTGGAGCAGGAACGGATTCGTGGGGTCCGCATCCAGTGCCTTCTGCACGTCCTCCGGCATCTTCATGTCCGCACCGGGAGACACCAGGCACAGTCCTGCGGGCAGAGGCAGGTCATGGTCCCTCAGATACTGAGCCAGCACCAGGCAGTAGTAGCCGCCGGCGGACTCGCCGATGAGAGCGATATTTTCCGGCTGATACCCCTGCTTCAGCAGTGCCTGATAGGCCGCCACGCAGTCCATGATGCCGTCCGGGAAGGGATGCTCCGGGGCAAGGCCGTAATCGAGAGACACCATATTATACCCTATCATCTGCTGAACTGCAATCATCCCCTGCAATCCGGTACAGGGCACGCCGCCGCACCAGCCGCCGCCGTGGATGTGCACCACCAGCTTATCCTGCGGCGCGCCGGCGTAATTCAGCTTTGCCGTGCGCACACCACCCAGCTCGATCCACTCCACGGTCATCTCATCGGGCAGGCGGCCGCCCTCCAGATCGCTCTCCGCCAACGCCTCCCGGTAGCGGCGCATGATGTCCGGGTCAAAGTAATCGTGGGCCTCATCCAGAAAACCGGACGTGGACAGGTTCAACGGTTCTTTCCGTCGTTTCATTTCAAATCAGTCCTCCTATGTGTAAGATCAGGCATCTTCTCTGCCGATGCAGCGGTCATCCAGGGTGACCACCAGAATAAAGCCGATGATGGCGACCACAGCCAGCACGATGTAGGCGGCCACATAGCTGCCCGTCAGCGACTGGGGCACGCCGACGACCGTCGTGGCAAAGGCGACCACAATGTTCCAGATGGGCATGATGACAGCCAGCGCCTTGGAGAAGTCGTAGCGGCCAAAGACCGTGGCGATGATGGCCGGGGTCAGGTTATTTCCGGCGCCGATGAAGCAGCCCAGCAGAACGGCGGTGACATAGGCCGTCCAGGTGCCGGGGATCAGCATGAAGGCGATCATGACAAAAATGACGGCATAGAGCAGCATGGTCGCTTTCTTCGTGCTGAACTTGACACCCAGATAACCCCAGAGGTAGCTGAAGGGGATGCCCAGCACGGCGGCAATGGTCATAATGCTGATGGCGTTCATCTCGGACAGGCCCTTGATGGTAAGGGTGCTGACCAGCGTGGACAAAATGCCCACAGTGATGAGCAGGATAATGCCGTAGCCAAAGGCGATCTGCCAGCTCTGGCGTTTTTTCAGGATGTCCTTCGTGGTCAGGCCGCCTTTTTTGCGGTATTCCTCACCCTGTCGGAACTGCTCCTGCACCTGTTCCTGTGTGAGGGTGCGGTCGTTGTCCGGAAACTCGCCCAGCTCCTCCGGATTGTCTCTCAGCAGCGCGAAGGACAGCACGCCCAGCACCAGGTAGATGACGCCCCAGACGAGGAAGGTGCCGGTCAGGCTGACCCGGGTCAGCAGGAAGCCGATGATGTACAGGCACAGCGCCGTGGACAGGTTGGAGCCCATGGTCACATAGCCCAGCACCAGATCCTTCTTGCGGGGGAACCAGTTGGTAATGATGCCGTTCAGACCGATATAGGTGGCGCAGTTGGCACCTACGCCCATCAGCACGCGGCCGATGCAGTAAACGGCCAGATTATGAGCCATTGCCAGCACACCCATGCCGCAGGCGGCCACTGCCCAGCACAGCAGGATGATCTTCCGCGGGCCGATCTTGGACTGGAGCGCGCCGCAGGCGGCCACGCCGGGAATGGTGATCAGATTGGCCACCGTTGCAATGCCATACAATGCGGCGGCCGGCACGGCATAGTTGGCGGAGAAGGCCGGAATGATGAGGTTTGCACCCTCCACATTCATGGCCGCGGCAAAGAACCACATGGCCATGCCCAAAAAGACAATCAGCCACCCTCTGGCGCTGAATTTACTGCTGGCATTTTTCTTGCCCGTTTTCGCATTGGTCGGAACACTCATACTCTTTCCCTCCATGTTTTTCACAATTTGTTCCGGGTTTTGCTCTCTGAATTTGTTATATCATACCAAGTAGAAAAAGAGAAACAAAGTTTGGCCAGGCATTTACAAG
>CALEQS010000211.1 GCA_937907975.1 uncultured Clostridia bacterium
GTGCGCCAAGCTGGCCCCGGACGCGGGGGCGAAGCCCGACCCGGAGGCCCTGAATGCGCTGAGCACTGTGGGTGAGTGGCTGCTTCTGCCGGTACTGGCCCGGCCTGACGCCGCCGACCTGCGCGCCGCGGGCGGCGTGGGCTGTTCACTGCTGATCCCGGAGGATCGCTGGGATATTAAGCTGGTTCCGGCGGTCAAGCCCGGCGTCAAACGAACTGAGCAGGCAGAACAGACTGCCGTGGGCCGCCATCTCACTGAGGAGGAATCTGCGAGACTGAACTGGGTCAATCCCTATGCCGCGCTGGCCGATGCACCCTCCAAGGTGACGGCCACCCAGCTGAAGGGCCGCGAGTTGGACGAGGAGGCCGCCGAGGGCACCGCACCGGCCGCCGCACCCAAGGAGATCGACTTTGCCCGCCCGCGCTTTGATCAGGCCCAGCGGGGTCTGACCGCCAATGAGATCGGCACGGCGATGCACACCGTCATGCAGCTGATCCGGCTGGATCGTACGGGGAGCGTTTCGGAGGTGGCAGAGGAGGTCGCCCGGCTGGTGGCACAGGAGAGCCTGACACCGGAGGCCGCCCGGGCTGTCCGCTCGGATCAGGTGGCCGCATTCTTTGCGTCAGCGCTGGGACAGGAGGCGCTTGCCGCCCCGGATCTGCACCGCGAATTTAAATTCTCCCTGCTCACCTCTGCCGCCCAGCTGAATGCGTCGCTTCCAGAAGAGGAGCAGGTGCTGATGCAGGGCGTCATCGACTGCTGTTTCACCGGCCCCGAGGGGTTGACCGTGGTGGACTTCAAGACCGACCACCTGCGGCCGGGGGAGGAGCAGAGCCATTCGGAGCGTTACCGCCCCCAGATCGAGGCCTATTCCGCCGCACTGGGCTGCATTACCGGCACGCCGGTGCGCCGCCGGGTGCTCTGGTACTTTTCCACAGGGACTGGCGCGGAAATTTGAAAAAATGGTGAAAGTTTTTGTTGCATTTTTCTGCGCGGCGTGCTATTATAGATAAGCTCACGTGGTATGTAACAAAGTGTGCCTACCGATCGTGTTCAATCTGTGATTTTTCGAAAGGGGTGAAACAGTCATGAAGAAAGGAATCCATCCCGATTATCAGCAGACCACCATCCGCTGCGCTTGCGGCGCTGTCTATCCGACCGGCTCCACCAAGCAGGATATCCGTGTGGAAGTTTGTGCCAAGTGCCACCCCTTCTTCACCGGTAAGCAGAAGGTGCTCGATACCGGCGGGCGTGTCAGCCGCTTCAACAAGAAGTACGGTCTGGGCAAGTAATGCAATCAACAAAACCCCCGCATCGGTCTCGATGCGGGGGTTTTGCGTCTTTTTAGCAGGAACGGCTCAGAAGTTATGTCGACTGTTCGAGGCCGAAAGGAGGCTTTTATGCCTGAGATCAACGAAGAAAAGATGAACCGCGCCATTCTGGTGGGCTTGAACAGCCCCCGGCTCAGCCGCATGGACAACGCCACCGACTCCACCATGGAGGAACTGGCCGCCCTGCTGGAGACCGCCGGCGGCGAGAGCCTTGGCGTGGTGATCCAGAATAAGGATGTGCCCGACCCGGGCACCTTTATCGGCGACGGAAAGGTGGAGGAAGTGCGGGAGCTGGTGCAGGCCACCGGCGCAGATATGGTCATTTTTGATAACGACCTGTCTCCCAGCCAGGTGCGTGTGCTCACCGAGCGCATGGGTGTGCAGGTCATGGACCGCTCCGCGCTGATCCTGGACATTTTTGCCCAGCGTGCCCGCACCCGTGAGGGCCGCCTTCAGGTGGAGCTGGCCCAGTATAAGTACCTGCTGCCCCGGCTGACCGGTATGTGGAAGCACCTGACCCGGCAGAATGCCTCCGGCGGCAAGTCGCCCATCGGTACCCGCGGTCCCGGTGAAACTCAGCTGGAGTCCGACCGCCGGCACATCCGCCGCAAGATCCAGAAGCTGGAGGAGGAACTGGCCGAGGTGCGCCGGATCCGGGGCGTCCAGCGGGAGCGGCGCATCAAAAATGAAGTGCCCGTGGTCGCCATCGTGGGCTATACCAACGCGGGCAAATCCACCCTGCTGAACAAGCTGACCGGCGCGGCCATTCCGGCCAACAACCGCCTGTTCGACACGCTGGATACCACCACTCGTATGCTGGAGATCACTGATACCTGCACGGTGCTGATCTCCGACACCGTCGGCTTCATCCGTAAACTGCCCCACCATCTGGTGGAGGCTTTCAAGGCTACGCTGGAAGAGCTGGAGTACGCCGATCTGCTCATCCATGTCATTGACGCCTCCAATCCCGAGTGGCGGGAGCAGGCCGACGTGGTGGACGGGCTGATCCGGGAGCTGGGGGCTCAGGAGACGCCCCGGCTGGAGGTGTTCAACAAGTCCGACCTCTATGTGGGCGAGATCCGCCCCCATGGAGAAAATATCGTATCTGTCTCTGCAAGAACCGGCGAGGGCCTGGATAAGATGCTCCAGATGATCGCCGAACGGTTGGACACCGGCGCAAAGAAGGTGGAGCTCCACCTGCCCTACGATCAGGGCGGTGTGGTGGATACCCTTTACCGGGAGGCCAAGGTGGAAAAGGTGGAGTACGCCGAGACCATTGAGGTCACTGCGGTGCTGACGCCCCGCCTGCTGGGCCAGCTGCGGCAGTGGATCTATCCCCCGGTGCCGGAGCACAAAGAGGACTGGGAAGAATGACGGAGTATTATATCCCCACCCGGGCTGCCGAGTCGGAGTTCGTGGAAAAGCGCTCCCGCTTCATTGGCTATATCGAGCCGGTGGAGACCGAGGCGGAGGCCCGTGCCTTTGTGGAGAAGATCAAAAAGCGCCACTACGACGCCCGCCACAACTGCTGGTGCTACCTGATTCGGGAGGGGGGCGTGGTGCGTTACTCCGACGACGGTGAGCCCCAGGGCACCGCCGGACAGCCCATGCTGGGTGTGTTTGAAAAGGAGGGCATCACCGATCTGGTGTGTGTCGTGACTCGATATTTCGGAGGCATCCTGCTGGGCACCGGGGGACTGCTGAGAGCCTATACCAGGGGGGCCAAAGATGCGCTGGACGCCGCCGGCGTCAGCGTAGTGCGCCGCTGGGTGCGTCATCTGGTGCCCTGCTCTTACAGTTTGTATGAGCGGCTGAAGCAGGAGACCGAACGCTTTGGCGCGGTCATTGAGGACACGGAGTACGGCGCGGACATCGTGCTCACCGTGCTGGTGCCGGAGGAGCAGAGTGACGCCTACGCCGCCCGTATTCTGGATTTCACTGCCGGAACGGTGGAGACACTGGTGGACGGCGAGGTGTTTCAGCCTGTGCCGGTGCGCCCAGGCACGCAGAATTAAAGGAGAGATTATGCTGGTACCCTATTGTCATACTGTGCAGTATTATGAGACGGATCAGATGGCCATTGTCCACCACTCCAATTATATCCGCTGGTTCGAGGAGGCCCGGGTGGACTGGTTTGAGCAGATGGGTCTGCCCTTTGCCCAGATCGAGCGCATGGGCATTCAGATCCCGGTGGTGAGCTGCGCGGCGAAATATCACTCTTCAGCCCGCTTTGGCGAGCAGGTGCGTATTTATCTGGAAAAGCGCGCCTATAATGGCGTGCGCCTGACGGTGGGCTATCGGGTGGTGGATGCCGCAGACGGTACACTCCGCGCCACCGGCTCCAGCGAGCACTGCTTTACCGATGGCGCAGGGCATATCCTGAACCTGCGCCGCCGCTATCCAGAGGTGAACAGGCTTTTTGAAGTGCCGCTGGAGTATGAGAACTGAACAAATTCAGATTGGCCCGCCCCGCGCAGTATTTGCGCGGGGCGGGCCTTTTGCGCCTGTGGTTCATAATTTCGCTACAAAATAGTCATAGAAAAATCATTGACGAACGTACATAAAATGATTATTATAGTCAACAATAATTGTTCTAAAATTAGAATATCTAAAAAGGAGGAAATATTTTGAAACCGGTAGAGCTGTTTACGGCTCATCGAAAAATGTATGCGCTTGCCGTGGAGCAGATCCAGCCGCTGTGCCGGAAGTACGGCATCAATCAGACCTGCTTCGATGTGCTGATGTTCTTTGCCAACAACCCGGAGTACAACACGGCCCGGGATGTCTGCTGTGTGCGCGGCATCAAAAGCGGCCTTGCCTCAGTGGCAGTTGAGACGCTGATCGACAAAGGCTATCTCTCCCGGCAGGAGGACCCGCGTGACCGGCGCATCAAGCGGCTGGCAGTGACGAGTGCGGCGGCAGAACTGATCCAGGAGGGCCGCGCAGTCCAGCATCGGGTGGCAGAGATGGTGACCGCCGGCATCCCCAAAGAGGAACTGGAGGCATACTGGCGGGTCACAGAGCGCATGACGCAGAACATTCAGGCGCTGAAAACAGGAGGAACGAACCTTGATTAAACTATTGAAACGGCTGCGCGGGAGAGAGTGGGCCATGATCGCCCTCTGCTCCGCGCTGGTGCTGGGGCAGATCTATTTTGATCTGCGCCTGCCCGATTTTATGAGCGACCTCACCGTGCTGGTCAAAACGCCGGGCAGCACCATGTCCGACATTCTGGCCACCGGCGGCAAGATGCTGGCCTGCACCCTGGCCAGTGCAGTGCTGGCCATTGCCTGCGGCTTCCTGGCCGCAAAGGTGTCGTCCGGCTTCAGCTATACGATCCGGGAAAAGCTCTTTGACAAAGTGGCGGATTTCGGCCAGCAGGAGATGATGTCCTTCTCCGTGCCCAGTCTGATCAACCGCACCACCAACGACATCACCCAGATCCAGATGCTGCTGGCCATGGGCCTTCAGATCATCGTCAAGGCTCCGGTCATGGCGGTCTGGGCGGTCATTAAGATCATCAATAAGGGCTGGCAGCTCTCTGCCATCACGGCGGGCTTTATCGTGGTCCTGCTGGCAATGATGGCGGTCATCATTGTGGTCGTCCTGCCCCGGGTCAAACGGGTGCAGAAGCTGACCGACAACATCAACCAGATCGCCCGTGAAAACCTGACCGGCATCAATGTGGTGCACGCCTACAATGCGGAGGAGTATCAGAACGAGAAGTTTGAAAAGGCCAACAGCGTGCTGATGCATACCCAGCTCTTCAATCAGCGGGCCTTTGCGCTGCTGATGCCCGCGGTCACGCTGGCGATGAATGCCCTGTCGCTGGTCATTTACTGGGTGGGCGCAGCACTGGTCAATGCCATCCCGGCGGCGGACGTGATGAGCCGCCTGACCAGCTTCGGCAATATTGTGGTGTTTGGCACCTATGCCACCTATGTCATCATGTCCATTATGATGATGGTTATGATTATTATGCTGCTGCCCTCCGCCCAGGTCTCCGCCCAGCGCATCAATGAGGTGCTGGATACCAGGGTCAGCCTGACGCCCGGCCAGACCACCGAGAGTCCCGAACAGGGCACCGTGGAGTTCCGGGACGTGAGCTTCTACTATCCCACCTCCGGCAAAGACGTGCTGGAGCACATCAGCTTCAAGGCAGAGAGGGGACAGACCGTCGCCTTCATCGGCTCCACCGGCAGCGGCAAGACCACGCTGGTCAGCCTGGCGGCCCGGTTCTACGACGCCACCGCCGGCCAGGTGCTGGTCGATGGGGTGGACGTGAAGGATTACAGCTTCGATGCGCTCTATGACCGCATTGGCTATGTGACCCAGAAGGCTGTTCTGTTTTCCGGTGACGTGCGCAGCAACGTCCTGTTTGGCGAGAGCCGGGGAGAGAAGGACGATGCCGCCGTCAATGAGGCCATATCGCTGGCGCAGGCGGAAGAATTTGTCTCCAAACTGCCTGCCGGATTGGATGCCCCCATTTCGCAGGGCGGTTCCAACGTGTCCGGCGGCCAGAAGCAGCGCCTGTGCATTGCCCGCGCGCTGGCCCGCAAGCCGGAGATCCTGATCTTTGATGACTCGTTCTCCGCGCTGGACTATAAGACCGACGCCGCCCTGCGCGCCGGTCTCCGGGAGCAGCTCAGCGATACCACCTGCCTGATCGTGGCCCAGCGCATTGGCACCATCCGTAATGCGGACAAGATCGTCGTGCTGGACGAGGGCAGAGCCGTGGGCATCGGCACCCATGAGGAACTGCTGAAGAACTGCCCGGTCTACCGGGAGATCGCCATGTCCCAGCTCTCGGAAGAAGAGCTGGACGCCTGAGAGGAGGCAACATGAAATGCATCCAAATCGAATGCCCGGCGGCGGAATGCGCACGCCGGAGAAGAGCAAGCGCGGCATTTCCGGCCTGCTCCGGGAACTGTTTTCCTATTCTGAAAAACTGAAGGTGCCCATGGTCGTCGCACTGCTGCTGGCGGTGCTGGGCGCGGTGCTGACCATCATCGGCCCGAACCAGCTCAGCCGCATCACCGACCTGATCTCCAATGCACTGTATGGCGATATTGACCTTGCGGCCGTCGGCCGTGTGGGTGTGCTGCTGCTTGTGATCTACGGCATCAGCGCCCTTGCCACCTATATTGAGCACTATATCATGGCGACCATCACGCTGGGCCTGTCCAAGCAGCTGCGGGATGACCTGTCCGGCAAGATCAACCGGGTGCCCATGCAGTATTTCAACACCATGTCCCATGGCGACATTCTGAGCCGGGTCACCAACGATGTCAGCACCCTTCAGCAGACCCTGTCCAACAGCCTGCCCTCCATGATCAGCTCCGGTGCCCAGTTCGTGGGCTGTCTCATCATGATGTTTGTCACGGAGTGGCGCATGGCGCTGGCCGCGATACTGGTCACCCTGCTGGGCTTCGGCGCCATGATGCTCATTATGCGCCGCTCCCAGAAGTATTTCTTTGCCCGTCAGCAGAATCTGGGCAGAGTCAACGGCTATGTGGAGGAGATGTACTCCGGCCATGACGTGGTGCGCCTGTCCCGGGCGGAGCGGAAGATGAAGGACAATTTCCGCACCCAGAATCAGGCGGTCTATGACGCGGAGTGGAAGAGCCAGTTCCTTTCCGGCATCATGCAGCCGCTGATGACTGTCATCGGCAATCTGGGCTATGTGGCGGTGTGTGTCCTCGGCTCTGCACTGGCCATGAACGGCCAGATCAGCTTTGGCGTGATCGTTGCGTTCATCATGTATGTCCGTCTGTTTACCAGCCCGCTGAGCACCATTGCCCAGGGCCTGACCCAGATGCAGTCCGCCGCCGCCGCCGGCGACCGGGTGTTCGACTTCCTGCAGGAGGAGGAACTGCCCGATGAGAGTGACAAGCGGGATGCGCCCGCCGATGTGCGGGGCGAGGTGGAGTTTGACCATGTGCGCTTCAGCTATCCCAGCAACCCGGACAAGATCATCATCAAGGACTTCTCAGCCCATATCAAACCGGGCCAGAAGGTGGCCATCGTCGGTCCCACCGGCGCGGGCAAGACCACTATGGTCAATCTGCTCATGCGCTTCTATGATCTGAACGGCGGTGAGATCCGCATTGACGGCATTCCCACCACCGAGATGCGCCGATCCAGCGTCCACGGTCTGTTCGGCATGGTGCTGCAGGACACCTGGCTCTTTGAGGGCACTGTCCGGGAGAATCTGGTCTACAATAAGACCGGCGTCACCGACACCCAACTGGAGCAGGCCTGCCGTGCCTGCGGTATCTACCACTTTGTAGAGACGCTGCCCAATGGCTTTGACACGGTGCTGGGCGAGAATATCGCCATCTCTGCCGGTCAGAAGCAGCTCTTTACCATTGCCCGCGCCATGATCCAGAACAGCCCCATGCTGATCCTGGACGAGGCCACCTCCTCGGTGGATACCCGGACGGAGCTGCTCACCCAGCGGGCCATGGATCAGCTGACGGAAAACCGCACCAGTTTTGTCATTGCCCACCGGCTGTCCACGATCAAGAATGCCGATCTCATTCTGGTTATGAAGGACGGCGACATCATCGAGCAGGGCGACCATGCTTCCCTGCTGGCCAAGGGCGGCTTCTACGCTGACCTCTATAACAGCCAATTTGATAAGGCGTCTTAAAAGGAAAAGAAGGCCGCCCGGCGTATGCCGGGCGGCCTTCTTTTTGCGGTATTATTTCATAAGTGCGGTGATCATCTTGCAGGTGTCGGCCAGATAGTCCTTCTGGAAGTCCTCCAGACGGCCCTCATCGCAGGCCTGGGCCAGCTCCGGGTCAATGGGCAGCTGGGCCAGCAGGGGAATGTTGTTGGCTTTGGCTACCTCATCGGCGTGGCTCTTGCCAAAGATGTTCAGCTTCTTGCCGCAGTCGGGGCAGATGAAATAGCTGAAGTTCTCCACCAGACCGAGAACGGGGATGTTCATCATCTGGGCCATTTTGACCGCCTTGGTGACGATCATGCTGACCAGATCCTGGGGAGAGGTGACCATGACGATGCCGTCCACAGGCAGGCTCTGGAACACCGTCAGCGGCACGTCGCCGGTTCCGGGAGGCATATCCACAAACAGATAGTCCAGTTCGCCCCAGCACACATCCGTCCAGAACTGCTTGACGACGCCGGCGATGACCGGGCCGCGCCAGACGACGGGATCGGTTTCGTTTTCCGTCAGCAGATTCAGGCTCATGACGGCAATGCCGGTGCCGGTCAACGCGGGCAGAATGCCCTGATCGCTGCCCACGGCCCGCTCGTGGATGCCGAAGGCTTTTGGGATGGAGGGGCCGGTGATGTCGGCGTCCAGGATGCCGACGCGGTAGCCCATCCGGGCCATGGTGACCGCCAGCTGGCTGGTGACCATGCTTTTGCCCACGCCGCCCTTGCCGCTGACCACGCCAATGACGTGACGGATAACGGAATGGGGATTGCAGGGCTCGTGAAGATCCTGCGGTTCGCCGCAGCTGTGGCCGCAGGTGCCGCAGTCGTGGGTGCAGCCGCTCTCGGCTTCACTGCCGCAGCCGGAGCAGCCCTGCTGTTTGTATTCTTCGCTCATATGATTTGATCCTTTCTGTTGATTTGTTCAGGGAAATGAACGGAGTTCTCAATAGTGGTAGCTTCCGCCGCCGATAAATTCCCGGATCAGAGATTCTGGGGCCACCAGGGCGGGATCAATGCTCTCCAGCGTTTCAAAGGAGCGGATCATATCCAGCAGCTCCCGCCGCCGGGGATTCTCCTCTGGCACTGCCTCAAAAAGCGGAAGTGCGAAGTGCTTCATAACGGAGACTTCGTAGGGGAGAGAGGAGTCAAAGATAATGTCAGCCCGGTGCTTGAAGGGGGAGATGTAGAGCTTTTCGCCCCGGCGCACATTGGCCCATTGGGCCAGCGTGCCCACCACATCACTGCCCCGGAAGTTCATGTCCCGGACAGCCCGGCGGACCAGACGCATCCAGGTGCCCTTGAAGATCACCGATTCGCCGTCCATGATATTGGAGCGGGCGGAGATATAGATCTTCTCTGCCTCCGGGTGCTGACCGGCAACGGCGTCGTTCAGAGCGTGGATGCCCTCAAAGACGGCCACCTCATTTTTTTGAAGCCTCAGCGGGGTGCACCGGCTGGTGTCCCGCATCTGGCGGCAGAAATCATAGTGGGGGATGAGCACTTCCTCGCCCTTGGTCAGCGCAGTGAAGTGCTCATTCAGCAGTGCCATGTCCATGCACAGCGGCGACTCAAAGTCGTAGCTGCCGTCCTTGGTGCGGGGCGTCGTCTCCGGCGAGACGGTCAGAAAATAGTTGTCCATGGAGATGGTCTGGGTGACCACGCCTCGGCGCTCCAACGCCTCGTCGATCTTCATGGCCGTGGTAGTCTTGCCGGAGCCGGAGGGGCCGCTGAGCAGAACGATGGGGCTCTGGGGCAGATTCTCAATGATCTTTTCCGCCGCCCGGTCTACTTTGCGCTGAAATTCGGCGTCACATTCCTCCAGAAAGCCCTTTGTGTCCGAACGAATGGCCTCATTGATTTTGGAAAGCTGATATGCCATGCAAAACGCTCCTTCCTTACAGCGAGCGCTGGAAGTCCACCAGCTCCGCTTTGTCCTGACAGAGCTGGTCAATGCGTTCCATGTACTGCTGCGGATATTTCGGATTTGTGAGCCGCACCACCTTGCCGGTGGCGGGATTGGTCAGCTTGGTCGAACCGCCGGCACCCAGCGCCAGAATAGAGTGCAGCTCTTCCATAATGCAGATGTTGTAAAGCCCCTCGGTGCCCGGTTTGCACCAGCCGATGTTCTCCAGTGCGCCGGACATATATTTCTGGCGGTAGAGATAGTAGGGGATCTGTCCGGCGGCGCGGAGCGCATCCCATGCGTAATCCAGCATGGCGGAGGTCTCCTCGCCAGAAGGCAGGCCCTCCCGTTCCATCATGAGCCGCGCCCCCTTTTTGAGGGCCAGTGTGTGGACGGTGATATTTTCGGGATTCAGCGAGAGCACCGTGTCCAGTGTATCCCGGAAGCCGGCCACGCTGTCCCTGGGCAGACCGGCAATCAGATCCATGTTTACAATGGGGATGCCGCTTTTGCGGACGATGTCGTAGGCGGTCAGAATATCCGCCGCTGTGTGGGAGCGCCCCATGGCCCGCAGAACCTCGTCCTGCATCGTCTGGGGGTTGACCGACACCCGGTCCACGTCCAGATCCCGGAGCACCGCCATTTTGTCGGCGGTGATGGTGTCCGGCCGTCCGGCCTCCACAGTGAATTCCGCCAGCCGGTCCAGCTCCAGCACCTGCCGCAGATGGGAGATCAGGTGTTCCAGCTGGGGAGCGCTCAGAGTGGTAGGGGTGCCGCCGCCGATGTAGATGGTGCGCACCTTGGCCCCGGCTTCGCGGAGATAGCCCGCCGCCGCGTCGATTTCCTGATCCAGCGCCGCAAGATAGGGCTCCACCAGCTTGAGTGCGCGCTGTACGTCGGCGGAGACAAAGCTGCAGTAGGCGCACCGGGTGGGGCAGAAGGGAATGCCCACATAGAGGGAGAGATCGTTCTTTTCCAGCTTCTGTTCTGCCGCGATGCTCGACCGGGCGGCGTCCAGCGCCAGTTCTGTGCGGGCGGGGGAGACAAAAAAATCGTTCCGGAACAGCCTGCGCACCTGCGCTTCGGAGCCGGTCTCCTTCAGTGCCTTGCTAGCCAGCTTGGCCGGGCGGATGCCGGTCAGCGCGCCCCACGGCGGCTGGATGCCGGTGCAGGCGACGGCGGCCTTGTAGAAGGACTGTTTTATGATACGCTGCAGAAGCCGGTCACGCACCAGGTCATCGGTCAGTTCACTGACCGCCACCCGGGAGATGCCAACGGCGGTTTTGCCGTCCAAGGTGAGCTCGGTCCGGGCAGTGGCCCAGCTCCTGCCCAGCGACAGGGAGGACACGGCGCTCTGCGGCTCGCCGGCATCGGGGGCATAGACCGGTTTTTCGCCGGGAAAGAGCGCCAGCATGATCTGCTCCACAGCGTATTTGTATTTGTGATGAATGAGCTTGAGATACATAGTATGCTCCCGTTTGGTTTATTTTTGAGGGAAAGCGCCCGTGCGGCGCAGTCTGCGCCAGTAAACAGCGGCGTCAGGAGCGGTATCCACGTCGATGATTGCCAGCTCGCCCCGGTCGATCATATCCTGCACCCGCAGGGCGATGCTGGCGTCGCTGAGGGCAGGCAGACGGCAGATCGTCCGGCCGATGAGAAACGCCTCATCAAATTCCGCTTCCAGCCCGCGAATTTCCTGCCGGAGGATGCTGTCATAGAAATCCGGCGGAACGCTCGTGAGCCGGCCGTTGACCACCGCCCGGAGCGGTGCGTTTTCCCGGCGCAGTCCCTGCCAGATGCGGCTCCATGCGACCTGATCTTCGGGGGAGATAGGCTGTGCCAGCCGGGAGAAGAACTCCCAGCGCTCCGGTTCGACCTCACCCCAGTCGCGGAAAAATTCCGCACTGCCGTCAGGCAGAAGATTCGGGCAGGGCAGCTTTACCGCCCAGACCGGGCCGGTAAAGTGAATCTGCGTCAGCTGATCCATCAGAAAAGCAAAGCCGCACAGCTCATCCGGCGCGTCGCTGTACCAGACGCGCACTTCATCGCCGGACTCCTTCAGCCGCTTCAGTTTAGCGGTATAGCGCATTTCCTCCGCGGCGACTGTCTGTGCCTGCATGGAAGCCGCTCCGTACAACCGCTCCAGTGCGGCCAGCCGCTTCGGGCCGGGAACAGACTCGGAAATATCGCCGAAGCTCAGCAAAAAAGGGAGAGGAAGAATGTTGTCGAGCCTGACAAACTGCGGGCAGTTTTGCAGGCTGCCCGCCGCGCTGTCGCTGAATACCACTTCCAGCATGATTGTGTTCCTCCTTCAACGGCTCAGAGCCGCTGCATGAACGGATTATATTTGCGTTCGTAGTCCAGCGTGGTGCTGCCCTCATGGCCGGGATAGACCCGGTAATTGCCGGGCAGATCGCTGAGCCGCTTCAGAGAGCGCTGCATATCGGCAAAGCTGCCGCCGGGGAAATCGGTGCGGCCGCAGGAGCCGTTGAACAGCGTGTCGCCGGTGAAGAGCACATCCTCCACCTTTAGCGTGACGGAGCCGGGGGTGTGGCCCGGGGTGCGGAGTACATCCACTGCCAGGCTGCCCACATGGACCGTGCTGCCCTCGTCGTAGAAGCGAATGGACTCCACCGGACCCATCTTGTAGCCAAACTGGCCGCCGTCCCGGGCCTCGGGATAGTCGGTCTTGGTGATATAGACGGGCAGACCGGGATAGACCGCCAGCAGATCTGGCACGCCCAGCACATGGTCAAAGTGGCCGTGGGTCAGCAGAATGAGCTTTACGTCCAGATCGTTCTTCTTGATGTGCGCCAGGATCTGATCGGCGCTTCCGCCGGGATCAATCACGGCAGTGGCATTGCCTGCCGTTTCATCGGTGAGCAGATAGCAGTTGGTGCCGATCAGGCCGACCTGCAGAGAATCTAATTTCATAGTAAAACACCTCACATATGGGGATAGTCAATTTTTGATCCAGTCCTTTGAGTCAAAGAGCAGCGTGACCGGGCCGTCGTTGCAGGATTCCACCTGCATATCCGCGCCGAACTCGCCGTGCTCCACATGGAAGCCCAGCTTTTTGCACTCGGCCATGAACCGTTCGTAGAGCGGCACCGCCAGCGCGGGCTTGGCGGCCCCGGTAAAACCGGGACGGCGGGATTTCAGGTCGGCATAGAGGGTGAACTGACTGACGACGAGCAGTTCACCGCCTACGGCGGCCAGATTGCGGTTCATCTTGCCGTTTTCATCCTCAAAGACCCGGCAGCCGCAGACCTTGTCGGCCAGCAGCACGGCGTCCTGTTCACTGTCCTCCGGGCCAACGCCCAGCAGGATCAGAAAGCCTTTGTCAATTTTGCCGTTTACATTTCCGTCGATCGTCACGCTGGCAGAGCGGACGCGGGTGACCACAGCTTTCATAGTCTCACCCCTTTGCCCGGTTGACGGTCATGACGCCGTTGACGCCGTTGAGCTTGCGCATGACCGCGTTGATCTCGTCCTTGGAGTGCACCTGCAGCTGGGCGGTGATGACGGCAAAGCCATCCGGTGTGCCCTTGGCGGACAGGCTGTCCACCCGCACCTGCGCGGCGGACAGAGCGGCGGCCACATCGAGGAACAGGTTCTGCCGGTCCTTGGCCGTGATGTCCAGGCTGGTCTGGTAGGCGTCCTGATGGGTGTCGCCCCAGCTGACGCTGATCCAGCGGTCTTTTTCCTTGGTGCGGCGCTCCGGGGAGGCGTTGGGACAGTCCTGCCGGTGGACGGAGATGCCGTAACCCCGGGTGATGAAGCCGACGACCGGATCGCCGGGAACCGGGGTGCAGCATTTTGCAAACTTGACCAGGCAGTTGTCCAGCCCCTCGACAATGATGCCGTTCTGACTGCGCACCGGCTTCTTCGGGACCGGTACCGTGGGATTGGAGGCCACATGGAGCCCCTCACCTTTTTCCAGCAGCTCCTGCTGGGCGGCCTGATCCTTCTGCTGCTTGGTGTGGCGCAGGATCTCGTCTCGGATGCGGATTACGGCCTTCTGGGCGGTCATGCCACCGTAGCCGATGGCGGCGTACAGGTCGTCCAGCGAACCAAACTTCACCTTTTTCAGAATGAGCGGCAGCACATCCTCCTGGGTGATCTCGGCCATGGTCAGGCCGCAGCGCTTCATCTCAGACTCGAAGGCCGCGCGGCCGGTGGCCACATTCTCCTCCCGGCGCTCCTTCTTGAACCATTGGCGGATCTTGTTGCGGGCCTCGTTGCTCTTGCAGATCTTCATCCAGTCCCGGCTGGGGCCGCGGGAGGAGTTGGAGGTGATGACCTCCACAATGTCGCCGTTCTGGAGCTTGGTGTCAAAGGGGACGATGCGTCCGTTGACCTTGGCTCCGGTCATGCGGTTGCCCACGGCGGAGTGGATAGAGTAAGCAAAGTCAATGGGGGTGGCTCCGGCGGGCAGGTTGACCACGTCGCCCTGGGGGGTGAACACGAACACCTCATCGGCGAACAGATCCACCCGCATGGAGCGGACGAATTCTTCTGCGTCCGTATCCTGCTGGCTTTCCAGCAGTTTGCGCACCCATTCGTAGGTGGCCTCGCTGTCCAGCTTCTTGTTGCCCACACCGGCCTTGTATTTCCAGTGGGCCGCAATGCCGTATTCGGCGATCTGGTGCATCTCCCAGGTGCGGATCTGCACCTCAAAGGGAATGCCCTCCTTGCCGATAACAGTGGTGTGAAGCGACTGATACATATTCGGCTTCGGGGTGGAGATATAGTTCTTGAAGCGGTCGGGCACCAGATTGAACATAT
>CALEQS010000212.1 GCA_937907975.1 uncultured Clostridia bacterium
CCCGCCGCTACTTCGCCGGACTGAACTTCACAAACCGGCGGGTGCCGCTGCTGGTGCTGCTCAGCCTGCTGAACGGCTATCTGGCCGTGGCCTCTGAGCTCTCGCTGCCCCTGCCCGCCCTGCTCGCCTCCGCCCCAAAGGTGGCGGCCATCGCGGGACTTATCGTATTTGGCGTGGCTGCAGCCCTGAGCATTGACATTATTTTAAAGGGCTTCCGCACATTGAAGGAGCACCTTTTCACCCTGCACACGCTGGGCAGCATCGCCATTCTGCTGACGCTGGCCGACGCCATCGTCTACTGCTTCATCGGCCGTGCCGGGCCGGCCCCCTACTCCGCGCCGGGCACTCTGCTGCTGCTCTGCCTGACCTGGGGCTATTACGACAAACAGGTGGCCAACTACCGCGCCTGCCGTCAGGCGGCCTATGCGGCCACCCCCTACCGTATCACAAAGGACGAAAAGCTCTGGAATAGCCGGGACACCTTCACCAAGGAGCCGGGCGACAGCCGCGGCTTCGGCTCTCAGCTTCAGGCCCCCACCGAGGCCGACCTCTTCCAGAACCGCACCGCCCCCATCCTGCTGCTGGCCGCGCTGCTACTGGCCTTTCTCGCCTCCGTCGGCCGGGGACGGCCCGAAAACTTTCTCTGGTGCGCCACCGTCATGAGTCTGTCCGCCTGCCCGCTCTCCGCACTGCTGGGCTACGGCCAGCCCTGGCTCCGGCTGACCCGCCGCATGGAGAAAAACGGCTGTGCCGTGGCCGGCTGGCCCGGCGTCAAGGCCGCCGCCGGCCCCGGCGGCGTGCTCATCAGCGACACGGACCTCTTCCCCGCCGGCACCATCCAGTTCAACGGCATCAAGGTATACGGCGACATCTCGCTGGAAAAGCTGGCCGGCTGCGCCGCCAGCCTGATCCGAACCTCCGGCTCCTGCCTCACCGCCCTGTTTGACGGTCTGCTGCGCACCCAGGGCGGCTTTTACCGCAAGGTAGAGGACTTCCAGTGCTATGAGGCCGGCGGCCTGTCCGGCTCCATGCGGGGTGAGCAGGTCATGGTGGGCACCGCCTCTTTTATGAAGGTCATGGATGTGCCCCTGCCCCAGGATCTGAAGGTCAACAACGCGATTTTCTGCGCCATCGACGGCTCCCTGCGGGGCATCTTCGCCCTGAATTACGCCAAGACCGCTTCCGTCCGCCCCGCCGTCAGCGCTCTGCTACACACCAAGCTGGTGCCGGTGCTGGTCCCCCGGGATTTCAACATCAACCCCGCCATGGTGCGTCAGAAGCTCAAGGTGCCCGTAGAGCGGATGGAATATCCCCCGGTGGAACGCCGCCTGGAGCTGACGGAGCCGGGTCAGGAACACAGCGAGATCCTCTGTGCCCTGCTGAACCGGGACACTGTGGAGGCCTATTCCGCCGCCATCGTAGGCTGCCGCCGTCTGCGCGCCGCCGTGAGAAGCAACTGCATTCTCAGTCTGATCGCCTCTCTGGTGGGTCTGGTGCTGGGCTACTACCTGACCACGGTGCAGGCTTTTGCCTCCCTGACTCCGGGCAATGTGCTGATCTTCCTCGCGCTGTGGCTCATCCCCACACTGCTGGTCAACGGCAACGTCAACCGCTACTAACACAAAAACGCCCTGTGCTCTCACCGAGAGCACAGGGCGTTTGAGCGTGCTGCATTTCTCGGCACGCTCAACCGGCGGAAGCGGCAGCTTCCGCCGGTTTTCTCTGTCTTGAAGGCACAGCCTTCTTCTAATTACTTCAATTCACCCTCGCCGAGGTTGCCGAAGCTGGCGGTATCGGCGCGGTTGGGCTTGCCGCTGAACTCATAGTCCTTGCCGGGCAGGATGGCGTTCAGGCCGATGCCGGCGATGGCGGCGATGGCCAGGCCGGTCAGGGTGATGCTGGTGCCCGCCACATGGAAGGTCAGACCGTCGGAGAAGCCCAGGCCGCAGACAAAGATGACGCCGGCGATGATCAGGTTGCGGGACTTGGTCAGATCCACCTTGTTCTCCACGACATTGCGCACGCCGATGGCGGAAATCATGCCGTAAAGCACGAAGGACACGCCGCCGATGATGGAGGCGGGCATGGTGGAGATGATGGCGGAGAACTTCGGAATGAAGGACAGGATGATGGCATACACCGCTGCCAGCCGGATAACATTGGGGTCATACACCTTGGACAACTCCAGCACGCCGGTGTTCTCGCCGTAGGTGGTGTTGGCAGGGCCGCCCAGGAAGCCCGCGAAGGCGGTGGCCAGGCCGTCGCCCAGCAGAGTGCGCTGCAGGCCGGGGTCCTCGATGAAGTTGCGGTCGGTGGTGGCGGAGATGGCGGAGATGTCGCCGATGTGCTCCATCATGGAGGCAATGGCGATGGGGGC
>CALEQS010000213.1 GCA_937907975.1 uncultured Clostridia bacterium
AGCATGGCACGGCGGGGGCAAGCACCCGCCCTACACTAGACCAGAAGGTTCCTTGTTCTACTGTCATCCTGAGCAAAGCGAAGGATCTTAAAACACCGGTCTCCGACCGGGCGCATTCTGTTTGTAGAGGGTCGGTGTTTTAGGATTCTTCGGCCTGCGGCCTCAGAATGACAGAAAGAGCCTGATTCTCAAATGTGAAATACAAGAAAAACCACCGTCTGCGGGATGCAGACGGTGGTTTTCGTTTCAAATCACATAAAATCCAATGACACCGGCCAGAATGCCGACGGCCGCGCCGACGAGGACATCCCTCGGAAAGTGCACGCCGCCGATGACGCGCACGCAGGCCAGCGCCGCGCCGAGGACGAGCAGGACGACGCCCAGCCACGGCACGATCCAGAGAAAGGTCATGGCGATGACGAAGATGGAAAAGACGTGCCGGCTGGGCATGGACTTCCCCTTCGTGTCCTTGTGGATGATGGGGTCGATGTCCAGCACCTCATAGGGCCGCCGGAAGTTCAGCGCCCGGCGCACCAGTGACAGCGCGGCGAAGGAGACGGCGGGCACCAGCAGTGAGCGGAAAAACCGGCCGTCCCGCTGGAGGGCCAGCACCAGCAGCAGAATGGGATAGGCCAGGTAACAGCCCCAGGTCGCCGCCTTGTTGGCCGCCAGCAGGGCTTTTCTGCGCGCAGGCTGTCGAAACGGGGCGGAAAGGCGCGCATACTGTCGAGCGGTCATTCACTCCTCCTTCTCAAGGAAGTAGGTGGCCTCCATGTCTGCCACGCTCAGGCAGAAGGCCAGCGGATACATCTGGAAGGCATTGCCCACCTGACGGCTGTCCTCATTGCCGCTGAAGCCCATGTGGTAGCGGATGGCGAAGGCCTCCTCCCGGGTCAGGCGCAGGAAGCCGTTGACCACATAGACGCTCTTCTCGCCGTGGCCGTAGGGCATGGGGTCGTTGAAGTTGTAGGTGGGCACCTGGGTCCACTTGCCGTCCGACCCCTTCACATTGCGCACGCCGGGGGTGTAGCACCCGATCTTGCACACGTCGTGGAGCAGGGACACGAGGGCGATGGTCTCGTCGCTGTAATGCAGGCCGTAGAGCTCCTGCACCCGTTCCCGGGCCAGATACTCCTTCAGGCAGTAGTACACGTTCAGCGAGTGCTCACACAGTCCGCCCTCGTGGGCGCCGTGGTAGCGGGCAGAGGCCGGGGCGGTGAAAAAGTCGCACTTGTTGGTCAGATAATCCAGCATGGCGTCCGCGCCGGGCCGGGTGACGTTCTCCTTGAAGATCTCGATAAATTCCTCTTTGCAGGACATCGGGCATTCCCTCCCATATGATAGTGTCATTATTGTAACACGGTTTCCCGGCCGGGGAAAGTGGCATTTGAATTTGAGAGGGGCTGTATCCTCCGCATCTGTCATTCTGAGAGAGCAAAGCGACCGAAGAATCTGACAGCACTGATGTCCAACTATCCGCATGACAGGCTAAAAGTTTGCAGAGACTGTCGAAGCCTTCCCCTTGAGGGGCTCACCCCACAGTGTGGGGTGAGCCAGAGAAAGAAATATGCCTGCGGCGCATTCCTGTTTCGGGCTCACTCCCCAGGGGGAAGCCTTTCGGAAGTGCCCAGCAAACCTACAAACCCCAATTGACAAACAAAGCCCACGGCCGCTGAATAAAACAGCGGCCGTGGGCAAAACATGATTCAATTAACCCTTGTGATAGGTCTTGGCGGCCTTGATGAACTCCCGGAACAGGGGCTGGGCCTTGTTGGGGCGACTCTTGAACTCTGGGTGGAACTGGGCGCCCACGAACCAGGGGTGGTCGGCGACCTCCACGATCTCCACCAGACGCTCGTTGGGGCTGACACCGGCGAGGATCAGGCCGGCGGCCTCCAGCTGCTCGCGGTAGAGGTTGTTGAACTCATAGCGGTGGCGGTGGCGCTCGTAGATGACCTCTTCCTGATAGGCCTCATAGCTGCGGGTATCGGTGCGGGTCAGTTTGCAGGGATACGCGCCCAGACGCATGGTGCCGCCCTTGTCGGTGATGTCCTTCTGTTCGGGCATCAGGTCGATAACCGGGTTGGGGCCGTTTTCGACAAACTCACCGGAGTGGGCGTCGGCCAGACCCAGGACGTGGCGGGCGTACTCCACAACGGCCATCTGCATACCGAGGCAGATGCCGAACATGGGCACCTTGTTGACACGGGCCCAGTAGATAGCGGAGATCATGCCCTCAATGCCCCGGTCGCCGAAGCCGCCGGGCACGATGACGCCGTCCACGCCGCCGAGCATCTCCTCGGCGTTGTCGTCGGTGACCAGCTCGGAGTCCACCCAGCGGACCTTGACCTTCACGTCGTTCTCGATGCCGCCATGGGTCAGAGCCTCGACCACGGAGAGGTAAGCGTCGTGCAGGGCGACGTACTTACCCACCAGTGCGATCTCTACCGTGTCGGAAGCGGCCTTGGCGCGCTCCACCATCTTGGCCCACGCGGTCAGGTCGGGCTTGGGGCAGTCCAAGCCGAGACGCCTGACCACCACATCGGCCAGACCCTCCTGCTCCAGCATGAGGGGGACCTCATAGAGGATGGGGGCGGTCAGGTTGGAGATGGCGTTCTCGGGAGGGATATTGCAGAACATGGAGATCTTGCGGCGGATGTCCTCAGTCAGAGGCTGATCGGCGCGGCAGACGATCACGTCGGGCTGGATGCCGATGCTCAGCAGCTCCTTGCAGGAGTGCTGGGTGGGCTTGCTCTTCAGCTCGCCGGAGCCGGGGATGCTGACCACCAGAGAGACGTGGACGTACATGACGTCCTCC
>CALEQS010000214.1 GCA_937907975.1 uncultured Clostridia bacterium
TCCTGCGTGCTCTGGGGCTGAAGGATGAGGCGTTTTCCCTCTCTTGCCCACTCGGCTCGGGACAGGATGCCCGCGATAGTCTCGCCGCCCATGCCAGCGATCGTGATCGTATCACACTCATCAGCACAGATACCGGCCAGACCATCGCAGAGTCGAAAATCAAGTTGATCCGCCACGCCGTATTCCTCCGCAGTGCGGCGGGCATGATCCAACGGCCCCTTGCGTACATCGGCGGCAATGGCATGATCTATGCGCCCCTCCAGCAGCAGGCTGACCGGCAGATAAGCGTGATCGGTGCCGATGTCAGCCAAACGGGCACCAGGCGGTACAGGGGCCGCCACAGCGGCCAGACGAGGCGACAAAACCATATCTTTGAAAATCCTCCTAAAAAAAAGAAGGCGGCAAACCGCCGCCTTCCTGCAGAACCGAAAACGAAAATCAGTCCTTGACCATTTTGTTCAGCTCAACCAGCAGCTCATCGGCATCAACGCCGTGCACCATGCAGGCTTCCTCGACGGTCTCGCCGCGGGAAGAGGGGCAGCCCAGGCAGTGCATACCGATGGACAGGAACAGAGGAGCGGTCTCAGGAGCGATATCCAGAATATCGCCAATGATAGTGGTCTTCTCAATCTTAGCCATAAAACAGCCTCCTAATTAGATTAGCGTTATTATACCCAGAATAGCGCCGCATTTCAAGGGAAAAGCAAAATTTTGACGAACCGGCGCATCCTTTTCTTTTTCTGAGCAGTAAAAAAGAGGCATCCGGACGGATGCCTCTTTTCTATTTCCTAGACAGTAAGCCAGATCAGCCCTGCTCACGCATACGAGAGAAGCACTCGCTGCAGTACACGGGACGGTCAGACTTGGGCTGGAACGGCACACGGGCCTCGCCGCCGCACATAGCGCAGGTAGCGGTGAAATACTCACGGGGGCCGCGAACCGCATTCTTGCGGGCATCACGGCAGGGCTTGCAGCGCTGGGGCTCGTTCTGGAAGCCGCGCTCAGCGTAAAATTCCTGCTCGCCAGCGGTGAACACGAACTCCTTACCACATTCCTTGCACACAAGAGTCTTGTCTTCAAACATTGTTTTTACCCTCTCTTTTTGACGAAAATTCTGCCCAATCGGGCAATATTATATGCGATCAGCGCTTGCTGGATTCGCCCTGTTCAGACTGCCGTGCAATCTTGCGCCGAATGCGCTGCACGGCATTGTCCACCGACTTGAGCGGACGGTTACATGTGGACGCGATCTCCGAATAGGACATTCCGCTGAGATAAAGCCGAAGGATCCTGGTTTCAAGGGGAGAAAGCTGGCTGTAAATCTGCCTCATGCGCTCCTGCATATCTTCCTGATGGATGAACAGTGTTTCAGGATTGCCCTCACACTGGTCTACCGGCCTTCTCTCGCCACAATCGGTGCCGTCAAAAAGAGCTGGATCAAGGGGAACATAGCTATTGAGCGGAGTGTGTTTACTACGGGCCGCGGCCCGCACAGCGGAAAACAGACGGTTTCGGATACAGGTTTCCGCATAAGTGCGGAAAGAGACATTGCGGCCGGGATCAAACTCCCGGATCGCGGTCAGCAGACCCATCATGCCTTCCTGAACCAGGTCTTCGCTGTCGCCGCCCATTAAAAAAAGCGGGCGGGCACAGGCTCGCACCAAGCGGCCATAACGAAGAACAAGTGCTTCTTCCGCCGCCCGGTCACCGCTTTTGGCTCGCTCCGCGAGGTCAGAATCAGGAAGTTCCGTATCGAGTGCTGTGGTCTGTTCTTTCATCGTTTCACTCCACAAACTAATATATCAGACTTTCCAAAATTGTCAAGTCTTTTTATGCAAAAAGCAAAAATACTCACGCATCTGTATGCTCGATTTCATCAATTTTCACCGCACTGTGCTAAAGTGCGTCACAATTCGAAGCTCTGCTGACCGAGATACGGGATATGCAGATGGTCATACGCCTTCTGCGTGACACAGCGTCCCCTCGGCGTACGGGTCAAAAGCCCCTTTTGAAGCAGGTACGGCTCATAGACGTCCTCCAGCGTGACCGCTTCTTCGTTGATGGTCGCCGCCAGCGTCTCAAGGCCGACCGGGCCGCCGCCATAGTTCTCGATAATAGAGCGCAGCATACGCCGATCCACATTGTCGAGGCCGAGGTGATCCACTTCCAGCGCCTCAAGCGCCCGATCTGCGACCTCCCGGGTGATAACGCCGCCGGCCTTGACCTGCGCAAAATCCCGCACGCGGCGGAGCATTCGGTTGGCAATCCGCGGCGTTCCTCTGGACCGGCGGGCGATCTCCAGCGCGCCGTCCTCCTCAATAGGCACATTCAGAATCCCGGCAGAACGGGTGACGATTTTTGTCAGCTCCTCCGGCGTATAGAGTTCCAGCCGAAGCGTGACGCCAAATCGGTCCCGCAGAGGGGCGGACAATGAGCCGGCTCGGGTGGTGGCACCGATCAGCGTGAACTTGGGCAGATCCAGCCGAATGGAGTTGGCAGACGGCCCCTTGCCGATGATGATGTCCAACGCATAGTCCTCCATGGCGGGATAAAGGATCTCCTCTACAGAGCGGTTCAGGCGGTGGATCTCATCCACAAACAGGATGTCATTTTCGTTCAGATTGGTCAGCAGTGCCGCCAGATCGCCCGGTTTTTCAATGGCCGGACCAGAGGTGATGCGGAGATTGACGCCCATCTCATTGGCAATGATACCGGACAGCGTCGTCTTACCCAGGCCGGGAGGGCCATAGAGCAGGACGTGATCCAGCGGTTCCTGCCGCATCCGCGCCGCTTCGATGAACACCTGAAGGTTGCCTTTTGCCTTTTCCTGGCCAATATACTCCCGCAGCGTTTTCGGGCGCAGAGAGGATTCGTTGTCGTCCTCCAGCGTGTGGGAGGTCGTCAGGATGGGCTCCTCAGCGCGCACCTGATCGTTGGAAAAATCAATGCTCACGTTTTTCCCCTCACTTTACATTGACCACAAGACCGCGCAGAGCAGCACGGATGATCTCCTCCAGCGACAGCTCATCCATACGGATGCCGCGCAGGGCGAAGTCGATCTCCTCACGGGAATAGCCCAGCACCGCCAGCGCCGCCGCGGCCTCACTGGCCTTATTTTCAGGAATCACGGTGACGCCGCTTCCGCCGTAGCTCTCCCCTGCCGCTGCACTCTGACCCTTCGCCAGCTTATCCTTCAGTTCCAGGATCACGCGCTGGGCGATCTTCTTGCCAATGCCCTGGGCGCTGGTCAGTGCCTTCTCGTCACCGGTAATAATACTCATAGCCAGATTGGCCGGGGTATTGGCCGACAGAATGGCAAGCCCCGCCTTGGGACCCACGCCGGATACGCCGATCAGCTGCTGGAACAGGTGCAGTTCTTCTGTGGTAGCAAATCCATAAATATCAAAGGCATCTTCTTTGACATTGACGTGGGTATAGAGCTTTGCCTTGTCGCCCACGTTCAATGCAGATAGAGTATAAGCAGTAGTACGGCAGGCATAGCCCACGCCGCCGCAGTCGATGACTGCCAGATAGGGTTCCTTATGGGCCACAGTGCCGTTCAGATAGTAGAACATATACAAAACTTCCTTTGCTTATCGGGTGGAATAGCGGCTGGCATCAAATACACGCTCCGTGTTCAGCATGGAGGTGGCTGCACGGCTGTGACAGATGGCGATCGCCAGCGCATCCGCCGCATCGTCCGGCCGGGGGATCTTGTTCATATGGAGCAGACGCTGAGTCATCAGCATGACCTGCTTCTTGTCTGCTTTGCCGTAACCCGCCACAGCCTGCTTGACCTGGATCGGCGTATACTCAAAAACGGGCACACCCAGCTTCTCTGCCGTCAGCAGAATAACGCCCCGGCCATGGGCAACGGAGATGCCGGTAGTGATATTCGTGCTGAAAAACAGCTCCTCGATCGCCATCTCATCCGGCCGAAAGAGATGGATCAGTTCCTCCATATCATTGGAGATCTGGAGCAGACGGCTGGCCAGCGGGATTCCCGCAGGGGTGGTGATGGTGCCATACTGGATCAGCGTATTTTTCTGGCGGTCGGCGTTGATCACGCCAAAACCGATGGTGGCCACTCCGGGGTCAATGCCTAAAATAACCATAGAATTTCCTCATCCGACAGATGTAGTTTCAGATATTCGAATTATAGCACATCCGTTCCATAAAGGCAAAAGGATATTAAAAAATCACGAAAACCCGGCATTCAGAATCGTGTTCCAAATGCCGGGCAAATTTGTTTTCCGCTTACGCCTTCGGATGGGCTTTGTTGTAGACATCCTTCAGCTTCTGATTGACAAGCTGGGTATAGATCTGGGTAGACGAAATATCGGAATGACCCAGCATCTCCTGAATGGAGCGCAGATCCGCTCCATTAGCCAGCAGATGCGCTGCGAAGGAGTGGCGCAGGGTGTGGGGCGTGATGTCGGTCTTGATGCCCGCCTTCTCCTGATAGCCCTTAATGATCTTCCAGAAGCCCTGACGGCTCATGCGCTCGCCGTTCATATTGACGAACAGGGCGTGTTCGCCCTCCACCGCCAGCTGAGGGCGGACATTGCGGACATAGTCGGAGATAGCCCGTACTGCACCGGGGTAGAGCGGAATAATGCGCTCTTTATTTTTGGAATAACACCGGATAAACCCGGCAGCCAGATTGACGTGCTCCACATCCAGCGAGATCAGTTCGCTGACCCGGATACCGGTAGCATAGAGAAGCTCCAGCATAGCATGATCGCGGTAACCCTTCTGATCCACACACTGCGGCTGGGCCAGAAGCAGTTCCACCTCCTGACTGGTCAGCACCTGCGGCAGCTTGCGCTCCACTTTGACAGATTTCGCCTGAAGCGCCGGGTTGGACTCCATGCGCCCATTGGACACCATCCAGCCGTAAAAACACTTCAATGATGCCAGCGAACGGGTCACAGTAGCGGCAGACTTACCCCTGCCGGTCAGCCAGCTGTCATAGCCCTCGATCACGCCGGTATCCACCTGATCCAGCGCGATGCCCTCGTTCTGGAGATAGCGGTCAAACTGCGTGAGATCCCGCACATAGGAACTCACCGTATTGGCCGAGGATCTTTTTTCAGTTGTGAGATAGGATTTGAATTGCTCGATCAGATCCATAACAGATTCTCCTTCTCTCACGAAGCAAATGGCCGCGTGTACTTTTTCGCTTACTCACACCCGCCCCAGCAGGCCAGGCAGGAGCCAGAGCTGAAGTACACAGCACAAGGCAGTCAGCACCATACCGGAAAGCATCAGCACAACCAGTATCCCGATGCCGCCCCAAAGGCGATCCTGTTCCAGAGGTAGCCTGTGCAGCTCTGACAGCCCCCGCTGCATCCCAGATACAACGAGCAGCAGCAGAGGGCCGCAGGTCAGCAAAGCAGTCAGCAGAAAATGAACCAGCACCGTAAGCCGGCTTTCAGACGCAAATAACGCCGTAAAACTGAAGCCCAGCACAAAGCCGCGCAGCAACACCAGCGGGTAGAGCAGGAATACGCCCAGCGCTGACAGAGCCAGCACGCCGCTCAACAACAGCCAGCGGTAATTGGACCAGAACACAGTCCAAAGCCTGAGCCCGGTCACGGTCATTGGAAGCAGGCTGACCTGCTCCACAGACACCGCTCCATCCAAATGGCCGCAAAGCAGAAAACCAGCCAGCAGTCCGCCGCAGAACAGCATTCCAGCCAGCGCCAGAAACAGCCGCGGCGTCATCTTAAAAATGCTCCAAGCTCTCAGCCGTCTGCGCACTCTGCATCACCCCATGATGGAGTCTATGCCGGGGAAACAGCTGATATTCCAGTGCATTCACCATTTGGTGTTAGCGTTATATCTGTGTTTGGATTTCCAAACAGCAATATATGTCAGTGTACCATTCGGTGCGCAGAGAATATAATAATCTCTTTTTTTCGTTTGCGCAAGAGTTTCGAGGAAAATAATTCTTTTTTGTGCATTATAGCGTAGCATTATGTTAATCATATGTGTAATGTATTATGTTTACTCCGTTAACACCGTACCCTGCTGCCGGCTTTGCCCGTTTACCCCATATGCAAAGCCGCCTAAAAAAAGGGTCGGCATCCGAAACCAGATGCCGACCCTTTTACCCTCTCTTGAAGGAGGTCGATTCTTTCGTTTTGATCCGGTCAGTCTGCCAAACCGGAACGGATAGCCTTGAGCGCAATTGCGCACTCCAGACGCTTACGCTCCATTTCGCAGCCGACGTGGCTGGGCTGCGTTATGTCGCCGTTGGTATTATAGTTCGCCGCAGAGCAGCCACCGGAGCAATAAAATTTCGCCCAGCAGTTTCCGCACTCTTTACGGGTATAGATATTCATACCAGCAAACCGGGAGGACAGTTCCATATCAAAAGTGTCATCGTAGACGTTGCCCAGCTTGAACTCCTCATTGCCAACAAACTGGTGGCAGGGATAGATGTCGCCGTCCGGCGTGATGCAGACATATTCACAGCCGGCACCACAGCCGCGCATACGCTTGATGACGCAGGGGCCCTGCGCCAGATCCACATTGAAATGGAAGAAGTTCACCTCAGGATGATCCAGCAGGTAACGAGCCAGCTTGTCATACTCCGCCTTCACCTGAGGCAGATCTTCCTCGCGGACCGCAAAGGGATCATCCGGCTTGCCCACGGCAGGCTCCACAGAGACACTCTCAAAGCCCTCGGAAGCGATATGGATCACATCGGCAGCAAAGTCCAGATTGTCCCGGGTGAAGGTGCCGCGCAGATAGTAATCCTTATCGCCGCGGGTCTCCACCAGCTTCTTGAACTTGGGAACAATGACATCATAGCTTCCCGTTCCGGCCACAGTGGGACGGTGGCGGTCATTGACCTCCGGGCGGCCATCCAGAGACAGCACGCAGTTGGACATCTCCTCATTGATATAGTCGATGTTCTCCTGATTGAGCAGTACGCCGTTGGTGGTCATGGTAAAGCGGAATGCCTTCCCCTTCTCCCCTTCTATGGACCGGGCATACTTCACGGTCTCCTTGACCGTGTCCATCGCCATCAGCGGCTCACCGCCAAAGAAGTCCACCTCAATATTGTGACGGACGCCAGAACGCTTGACAACAAAGTCGATGGCTTTCTTGGCCGTCTCCACACTCATGGTCTTGCGGCCCAGACCGAAATCGCCGGTAGAAGCAAAGCAGTATTTACAGCGCAGATTGCAGTCATGAGACACGTTCAGGCACAGCGCTTTGACAGGCGCATTGCGGATCACCGCCATATTGGGATCCACATAGTCGTCCTTCTCAAAGAGCAGGCCCTGCTCCTGCAGCTCCAGCAGTTCCGCCCAGCACTCGTCCAGTTCCTCGGCAGAATACTGGTTCAGCTTGTCCTTTACCTCCTGCGGACAGTGTTCCCCCATGGACTCACAGGACTCCACCTCACGCAGCAGATCATACATCATTTTGTCCAGTATATGGACCGCGCCGCTGTTCACGTCGATCGCGATATAACAGCCCAGCGCCTCAAAGGTATGTACCAATTCAGCACCTCCAAATAGACAGCAGAAAGGGCGGGCGCAGGCCCACCCTTTCAACGTAAGTGAAAAAGATTACTTATTGTGCTCGCACTTCTGGTTGGCGACCGTGCAGGAAGTCTTGCAGGCAGACTGGCAGGAAGTCTGGCACTCGCCGCAGCCGCCATGGGCAGCGCTGTTCTTCAGAGTGGCACCATTCAGGGTCTTAACATGCTTCAAAGGAATCCCCTCCTCATATAAATCTTTGAGGTATTATAACACACTCTATTTCAATTTTCAATCATTTTCTGCTATTTCCGCACCGCGGCAAGTACGCCCGCCAACACGCCGCCCAAGAGCGGCGCAAAACCGCGGCTGAGCAGCACTGTCGGTTCCGGCAGACCGTAGAGCAGACAGCCGCAGATCAGCGCTGCTGCGCTCACCGTACCCGCGCCGCACACGCCCCAGAGAAGCACGCTTTTCCGCCCCATTTTCCGCAGGCACAGCAGTCCTGCCGTCAATCCGGCCAGAAGCAACGCGCCCAGAGCCGCGCCGTTCAGCTGCGACAGGCGTACGCTCCCCCGCACTGTCAGCGCCGCTGCGCCGATCCCCACCAGCAGCGCAGCCAGAAGTCCCGCCGCCAGCGACATCAGCAGCACCGCAACGATCTCTGACACGCGACGCATCCCCGCTCCATTTTCATTCCGTTCCGCCATAAAGCAAAGCACCCTCCCCGCCGACTTTTGTTCCAGTCTATGCGGGGAGGGTGCTGTACATTCAGCGATTCAGGCTTACTTGGTCTCCTCGACCTGTGCGCCCTTGTTGGCGATGGACCACTTCATCATTTCCAGACGCACACGGTCAGCGCCGGTCTCGATCACGATGGTGTTCTCCTTCACATGGCAGATGGTGCCCACGATGCCGCCGATGGTGGTGACCTCGTCACCCACAGCCAGAGAGTCACGCAGCTGCTGAGCTTCCTTCTTCTTCTTGTTCTCCGGGCGGATCAGCAGGAAATAAAAGATGGCGATCAGGGCCACGACCATGATAATAGTGGAAACAGTACTACCCAAAATAATTACCTCCGTATGCGCATTTGAACGCGACAATTTGTTTTATTATATCCGGTTCGGGGAAATTTGGCAAGCCCTTTCCCGAAAATCACAGGCGCTGGGCCAATTTTTCCGAGTATTCCGCCCGGAACCCGGCAAACCGGCCCTCATCCAGCGCATCGCGGATCTTCTGCATCAGCTCGTTGTAGAACCAGAGGTTATGCA
>CALEQS010000215.1 GCA_937907975.1 uncultured Clostridia bacterium
GTTGGGCAGGAACCGCACATCCATAACAAGATCGGCTTCCAGTGGAAGGCCGTATTTAAAGCCGAAGCTCATGACATTCACAGAGAGCCCTGTCTGCATTCCATTGGTGCCAAAGAGCTTCTCCAATGCCGAACGGAGCATACTGGTGGACGCGAAGCTGGTGGTATCCAGCACATAAGTGGCACGATCCCGAACAGGCTGCATCAGCCGCCGCTCCCGGTTGGCGGCGTCCTCCAGTGAACCACCCGCGCCGGACAGCGGGTGCTGTCGTCGCGTCTCCTTGTAACGCTTGATGATAGTGGGCAGGGCCGCCTCCATAAACAGCAGCTGATAGGGGCATTGCATCGCCTCCAGCTCATCCAGTGCATGGAGCAGTGGCTCAAAACTGTCACCGGAGCGCACATCGCTCACCATCGCCACCCGGTCATAGCGGCCGTTGGCGTGCATACAGAACTCCGCAAACTTGGGCATAAATTCCGGGGGCATATTGTCCACGGTATAGAACCCCGCGTCCTCCAGAAATTCGGCCGCCCGGCTCTTTCCTGCACCGGACAGGCCGGTGATAATTACAAAATCCATCTTATTCCGCTCCTCTCAGCCCATGCGGCGGATCTCCAGCTCCAATGGGATACCGGTCTCCCGCAGAACAGTCTCCCGGATCTCATCCGTCAATGCCAGCACATCGGCGCAGGTGGCATTGCCGGTGTTGATGACAAACCCCGCGTGCTTTTCACTCACCTGCGCGCCGCCGACACGGCGTCCCTTCAGTCCGCACTGGTCAATCAGCGCCGCCGCATAGCCGCCCACCGGGCGCTTGAAGGTGCTGCCCGCGCTGGGGTATTCCAGCGGCTGGCTGGCGCGGCGCTTTTGAGCCAGTTCCTCCATCTTGGCGCGGATCTGGGCTTTGTCGCCCTTCTGCAGTCTCAGCACTGCGGAAGTGACAAATTTGGAGCCGTCGGAGAACGCACTGTGGCGGTAGGTAAGCTGCTGTTCCTCACCCCGCAGCACACCGGCATCTCCTGTACGCGTCAGGTAACAGCTCTCTACTGCCACATCTTTCAGCTCACCGCCATAGGCTCCGGCGTTCATGGCCATGCCGCCGCCCAGTGTACCCGGAATGCCGTGGGCGAACTCCAGCCCGGTCAGGCCGTGCTCCATGGCAAATACGGCCAATCTGGCCAGCGGAACACCTGCGCCGCAGGTGATCTCCGTCTCGCCGGTCAGCTCCAATGTATCCAGCCCACCGGCGGTCAGAATCACAAATTCATCCAGCTCTCCGTCCCCGGCCAGCACATTGGTGCCGTTGCCCAGCACAAAGGGGTCGACGCCGTTCTGCGCGGCAGTTTTCAATGCCGCCTCGAACTCCGCCTCGCTTTTCACCCGGGCCATCAGCTTGACTGCGCCGCCAATGCGGAAAGAGGTGTGGCGGGCCATCGGCTCCTGCTCCAGCAGCTCCAGTGCCGGGCAGGCACACAACAGTTCTTCTTTCAATTTGACAGCATCCATGGGCGAATCCTCCCGATATACAGATAATAATACGTTATATATTATAGCACCGGCCAGCTATAAATGAAACCTCCCGAGAGGCAAAAAAAACAGGGCCGACCATAGGGTCGACCCTGTCAGTTCAGCCAAATATGGAGTTACTCCGCCTTCTTGGCGCGCAGCTCCTCGATCAGCGCGGGGACCACCTCAAAGAGGTCGCCCACCACGGCGTAATCGGCCACGTCAAAAATCGGCGCGTCGGGATCCTTGTTGATCGCCACGACAGTATCGCTGGCACTCATACCGGCCAGATGCTGGATCGCGCCGGAGATACCCACAGCGATATACAGCTTGGGGGACACGGTCTTGCCAGTCTGACCCACCTGATGGGCATGGGGAATCCACCCCGCGTCCACAGCGGCGCGGCTGGCACCCACGGTGCCGCCCAGCACATCGGCCAGTTCGCGGATCAGGTCAAAGCCCTTCTCGTCCTTCAGACCGCGGCCGCCGGCCACGATGACCTCAGCCTCTTCCAGATTGACGGCCTCGGCCACCTCCTTGACCCGCTCCACCAGCTTGACGCGAATGTCGGCGGGAGCGATATGTACATCTTCACGGATGATCTCGCCGGTGCGGCTCTCATCGGGCACAGCCTTCTTGAACACGCCGGGGCGAACTGTGGACATCTGGGGATGGTGATCCGGGCACATGATGACGGCCAGCAGGTTGCCGCCAAAGGTGGGACGGGTGGACACCAGATTGTTGGTGCCCTCCTCAATATCCAGCTCAGTGCAGTCGGCAGTCAGGCCGGTCTCCAACTGGCAGGCCACGCGGGGGGCCAGATCGCGGCCATTGTTGGTCGCGCCGTAGAGCACAATGGCGGGGGCAT
>CALEQS010000216.1 GCA_937907975.1 uncultured Clostridia bacterium
CACCGTTTTTTGAGTCTGCATCTGGTAGCCTGTGCCTTTCAGGGCATTCAGGTCTGCGTGGTCTATCTGATCGGCTCCGCCGGTTGGAAAATGCTCAAAGGCTTGAAGCGGACCTGGCTTAACATCGTCCTTGTGGTCATCGTTTCGATCGCTCTGGTGCTGTGCGCTCTCTTTGCGGTCAGCTTTTCCTCCATCTGGTGCATCCTGCTCTGCGGCGTGTTCGGCGTGGCAGTCTGGCTGATCCAGAAGTTAAGGAAGGGGGATGCGGCAAAATGATCCTGCTTGACCTGTTTCTCACCTTTCTGACCATCGGGGCGGTGTCCTTTGGCGGCGGCTACGGCATGATCTCCCTGATCCGGGAGGCCGTGGTCAGCCACGGCTGGCTGACCGAGGAGGCATTTATGAGCTTTGTGGCGGTGTCTGAGGCCACGCCCGGCCCGCTGGCGGTCAACATGGCCACGTTTGTCGGCTCCTCCCAGGCGGGCATTCCCGGTGCGCTGGCCGCTACGATCGGCGTGGTGCTCCCCTCGTTTCTCATCATTCTGCTCATCGCCGCCGTGATCTCCAACCTGCTGAAATACCGGGGTGTACAGGCCGCACTGTCCGGCATCCGTCCCTGCGTGGTGGGGCTGATCCTCTCCACTGCGATCACGCTGGGGCTGAAAACTCTGCTGGGCTTTTCTGTTGTGGGGAGCGGTTTTGCGCTCAATATCCGCGGGATCATCATCTTCGCCATTCTGGTCAGCATCGGTCTGATCCAGCATCTGCGGGGCAATCGTGCCCCCTCCCCCATTCTGATGATCCTGCTGTCTGCCGGACTTGGTATCGTCTTTTATAGTTTTATGTAAATTGTATATTCATTATATTACGCAGATCATTCAGTTTTCTTGACACGATCTCCGTTTTCCCGTAGAATAAAATATTGTATCACAGCGAATTACACCGAGAGAAGTGATTTCATGATCGAATTGAAACATATTTACAAAGTGTTCCCCACCGCTGACGGCGAGTTCACCGCGCTGAATGATGTCAACATCACCATTGAAGACGGCGATGTCTTTGGCATCGTCGGCATGAGCGGCGCGGGCAAATCCACACTGGTGCGGTGCATCAATCTGCTGGAGCGGCCCACCTCCGGTCAGGTGGTCATCGACGGCAAGGATCTGTGCGCCATGAGCTCCAGGGAACTCATCCAGCAGCGCCGCTCCATCAGCATGATCTTCCAGCAGTTCAACCTGCTCATGCAGCGCACCTGCCTGAAGAACATCTGCTTCCCCATGGAGATCGCCGGCGTGAAAAAGGCGGATGCGGAAAAGCGCGCCCGGGAACTGCTGGAGATCGTCGGTCTGCCCGATAAGGCAGACGCCTACCCGGCCCAGCTCTCCGGCGGCCAGAAGCAGCGCATTGCCATCGCCCGTGGTCTGGCCTCCGATCCCAAGATCCTGCTCTGCGATGAGGCCACCTCCGCGCTGGACCCCAAGACCACCCGGGACATTCTCCATCTGGTCAAGGACATCAACCAGCGTCTGGGCATCACCGTGGTGGTCATCACCCACGAAATGGCTGTGGTGGAGGAGATCTGCTCCCACGTTGCCATTCTCGACCACGGCGTTCTGCAGGAGTCCGGCTCCGTGGAGGAGGTCTTCTCCAACCCGAAAACGGAGGCTGGCCGCCGGCTGGTCTATCCCGACGGCGTGGTCATGGACAAGCTGCCCGCTGGCCATGTCATCCGCATCGCCTTCAACGGCGGCTCCTCCGATGAGCCCCTCATCTCGTCGCTGGCCATTGACTGCGGTGTAAAGGTGAGCATTCTGGGTGCCGACACCCGTACCATTGACGGCAAATCCTTCGGCACCATGATGCTGGGTCTGCCTGACAACAAGGAGGAGGCCGACAAGGCAATCGCCTATATCAAAAAGCAGCCCAACATCACTATGGAGGAGGTAAAGAACTATCATGGATGAATTTTTCGGTACTCTGTTCGGCAGCACCGCTGTAAGCCAGCAGCTGGCCTACCTTCAGGCCGGACTGGGCAGCGCCATCTGGGAGACCATTTACTCCACCGTGCTGTCCACCTTCTTCGCCTATGCGATCGGCCTGCCGCTGGGTGTGCTGCTGGTGACCGGTGAAAAGAACGGCATCCGGCCGCTCCCCTCCCCGCTCATGAAGGTCATCAACGTGCTCGTCAACCTGCTGCGCTCCATCCCCTTCCTGATCCTGATGGTGCTGGTCATCCCCCTGTCCCGCATTGTAGTGGGCACCAGCGTGGGCACGGTGGCCTCCATCATCCCGCTGGTGGTGGCTTCCTTCCCCTTTGTGGCCCGTCTGGTGGAGGGCTCCCTGCGCGAGATCGACCCCGGTGTGCTGGAGGCCGCACAGGCCATGGGCTGCACCCCCATGCAGATCACGTTCAAGGTCATTCTGCCCGAATCGCTGCCCAGCCTGATCAACGGCTTCACCACCGCTTTCATCACCATTCTGAGCTATGGCGCCATGTCTGCAGCCATCGGCGGCGGCGGTCTGGGCAGCCTGGCCATCAACAACGGTTATCAGCGCAGAATGACGCTCATCCTCTATGTTGCCGTCATTTTGCTCATCGTCCTCGTGCAGGTCTTTCAGTCCCTGGGCACCCACTTCTCCGTCCGGCTCGATCACCGCATCACGAAGAACAAACGCAAAAAAGCAAAAAAATAAGTGCAGAATTGTGAAAAGTGGACAAAGCAGCGCGCTTTGCCCGCTTTTTCTCTGTATGTATTGACCGATTGACGGGCAGACAAAACTGTGTTAGCATTTATCCATCAACTAAATAGGCTTGATCGATCCAAAGGCAACGAAGAGAAGAGTAAGCACGGAGATATGGCACAGAGAGCCCGGGAAGCTGCAAACGGGCACAGAAGTCCGCGCCGAACATGGTCTTGGAGCTGCGCAGTCGAACGGTTTTCCCCCTTTAGACTGCGACGGGAGCGCCCGTCATCGCGCCGGAGTATCGGATGCTTCTCATAAATGCATCCCGCACTCGTTAAGGCCTGTGCCGTGAGGCTCAGGTGAACCAAGGTGGTACCACGGAGCATTGCTTTCGTCCTTGACGCTTTTTCGTCAGGGGCTTTTTTTATTGCCCTGACACCCCATGTTGTGACCCCGCACCGCGGTTCACATAAATTCATCATTTCAACATTGATATACGAAAGGAGAAACATTGAAATGAAAAAAATCCTTGCACTGACCCTGGCCGCAGCCGCCTGCTTTGCGCTGCTGACCGGCTGCGGAAGCTCCGCTTCCTCCAGCAAGAGCGCCGGCACAAGCGCCGCCGCCTCTCAGTCCGCTGCCACCTCCACCTCCACCGCTTCCGGCGATACCGTGAAGCTGAAGGTGGGCGCCACCCCCGCTCCCCACGCCGAGATCCTCGAGCAGGTCAAGCCCATCCTGGCTGAGCAGGGCATCGACTTGGAGATCGTCCAGTACAACGACTACAACACCCCCAACGACGCCGTTGAGGATGGCTCTCTGGACGCCAACTACTTCCAGCACATCACCTACATGAACAACTACAACGAGGCCAACGGCACCCATCTGGTGAGCGTTGCCGCCATCCACTACGAGCCCTTCGGCCTGTATGCCGGCAAGACCACTTCCCTGGACGCTCTGGCTGACGGCGCACAGATCGCCGTGCCCAACGACACCACCAACGAAGCCCGCGCTCTGCAGCTGCTGGAGCAGGAAGGCCTCATCAAGCTGGCTGACGGCGTCGGCATCAACGCCACCACGCTGGACATTGTCGAGAACCCCAAGAACCTGGACATCGTTGAACTGGAGGCCGCTCAGATCCCCAGCCGTCTGGCTGATGTGGACATGGCCGTCATCAACGGCAACTACGCTCTGGACGCCGGCCTGAAGGTTTCCGACGCTCTGGCCATTGAGGCCGCCGACGGTACTGCCGCCCAGGCCTATGAGAACGTCATCGCCGTCAAGGAAGGCAACGAGAACAACGAGGCCATCCAGGCTCTGGTCAAGGCGCTCCAGTCTGACACCATCCGTGATTACATCAACGACACCTACAACGGTGCTGTCGTGCCCCTGTTCTGATTTCTGACCACAGTAAAAGGAACCCTTCTGTCCGGCAGAAGGGTTCTTTTTTACTTCGTACCATCTCCATTCGGAGATTTTTTCATTTTATCTATTGACATTTTTCCCATGCGGTGCTATAGTAATGTCATCGAACAATCGTTCTATCTCTCATTACAAGCAAAGGACGTGAGCGCAAATGCAGTTCTGAATCGCCGCCGATGATTCTGAAAAATAAAAAAGCGACACGCAGAAGCGTGTCGCTTGGTGGAAGAGAATGGATTCGAACCATTGTAGGCGGTGCCAACAGATTTACAGTCTGCCCCCTTTAGCCACTTGGGTACTCTTCCATATGAAGTTGTGTGGATGGAGCTGGTGGACGGACTTGAACCCCCGACCTGCTGATTACAAATCAGCTGCTCTACCAACTGAGCTACACCAGCGGGTTCGCACGTCTTTCGCCGTGACTCAACAATGGATATATTACCAGAAGTTCAGCCTAATGTCAACAACTTTTTTGCATTTCTTCAATTTTATTTTCAGGAGGACAAAACTATGCATTATTACCCTTATACTGACGGCTTTGACAGCGATCGAGCGGTATGCTGCTGTGCGGAATGCGGCTGTGAGATCTATGCCGATGACATCATCTATCGCATCGACGGTGAGCCGATCTGCGAGGAGTGTCTGCCGGAGTTTGCCGAAGGCTATTTTGCCGCCCAGCGTATGACCGGGCTGCGGCTGCTGGAATGCAGCCAGTATTGAGTGAAAGGAGTGTATGTCTGATGCCGAGAGCTATTTATCGCCGGGATAAGGCACTGGTAAACGATCTGGCGGTGTGCACCGCCCACGCAAACAACGGGGACGAGATCGGGCTGTCCCCCCGGCGCCGGGCCATTGTGCGGGCGCTGAGAGGACAAGCCACCGCCCGCCAGCGGCAATGTCTCTACCTCTATTATGGCCGCGGACTGAATCAGGAGGCCATCGCCAGACTGCTGTGCATCAACGTGTCCACTGTCAGCCGCAACATTACCAACGGTGAACGCCATGTGGATGCCGCACTGGCCCTGCTGGAACCATAATAAAAAGCACTGAACACTTAAGGTGTCCAGCGCTTTTCGATCTATTGCTCAATTATTGTGGAGCAGCCCCAGGGTGCGGCGCAGCTCCAGAGCCGGGACCTGCCCAGGAGCAGAGGCCTGAACCGCAGAACCGAACGTCAATGCGGAACCGAACGTCTCACCGCAGAGACGGCTCACCATGCCCAGCTGACCCATACTCATTGTGATGATGGGACAGTTCGGGAAAAGCTGTTTCATCTCCTCCGTGGCGCACAGCAGGGCCAGCACGTCGGCAGAAGACTTGGGCATCACTGCGATCTTGGCGATGTCACAGCCCCGCAGGAACATCTGCTTCATCTTTTCCACCAATTCGTCCTGAGGCGGCGTCTCCTCAAAATTATGGTAGGAGTAGATCACCGGCACGCCGCACTCATAGGCCAGCGCGCGCATCTCCATGACCAGTCCGGACAGATCCGCCGGACAGCGGGCGGCCATAGCCAGCTCCATATCAATGAGGTCTGCCATGCCGGTGCGGAGCACAGCGGAGAGGAGCGCGGCATAGTCCACAGCGGAGATCGCCCGCTGTCCCCCCTCGTGGCTGGTGCGGAAAGTGACCAGAAGCGGGACATTCTCCGCCGCCGCGCGAACCTTTTTCAGCAGTGCGCAGATCGCATCGGGCGAGACATCCTCCAGCCAGTCGATGCGCCACTCCAGCACATCCGGCTGACACCCCAGCGCGGCATTCAGGCTGGCCAGCACTTCCGCCTCTCCGCTTCCCATCACAGGAACGCAGATCTTCGGCATTCCCGTTCCAATGGAAACACCGCGTACCGTGACGGAATTACTCATGCCACTGGGCACCGTACTTCTTCTCAATATCAGAGATCATGTCCACACGGACAGCGTGGCGTCCGCCCTCGAACTCAGCGTCAAAGAAGGCGTCCACGATCTTCTTGGCCAGCTCATCGCCCACCACCCGGGCACCCATGGCGATGATGTTGGCGTTGTTGTGGCGTACTGTCATCTCCGCGGTATAGGGCTCACTGCACACAGCGGCGCGGATGCCGGGCACCTTGTTGGCCGCAAGGGAGATGCCCACACCGGTGCCGCAGACCAGCACACCCTTGTCCACATCGCCGCGCATAACAGCCTCGGCGACCTCCAGTCCCTTCTCCGGGTAATTAT
>CALEQS010000217.1 GCA_937907975.1 uncultured Clostridia bacterium
GTCATGCAGGGGCGGATGCACTACTACGAGGGCTACTCCATGGAGCAGATCTGCTATCCCGTCCGGGTGCTCCGGCTTCTGGGAACAGACAAGCTCATCGTCACCAATGCCGCCGGGTGCATCAACACCGGCTGGAACGCGGGGGACATCATGCTCATCACCGATCAGCTGAAGCTCTTTGGCGACTCCCCGCTCCGGGGCGGAAACCTTCCGCAGTTCGGCACCCGCTTTCCGGACAGTACCGCCCTCTATACGCCCCGGCTCCAGGACATCGCCCGCCAGACGGCGCAGGAAAAGGGGCTCACCCTGCGGGAGGGTGTTTATATGTACTTCCCCGGCCCGCAGTATGAGACGCCCGCTGAGATCCGCGCCGCCCGCATTCTGGGCGCGGACGCGGCCGGTATGTCCACCTGTCCGGAGGTCATCGCCGCCCATCACTGCGTCATGGAGGTTCTGGGCTTCACCATGCTGACCAACATGGCCGCCGGGATCCTGCCCCAGCCCCTCAACGAGCTGGAGGTGCTGGCCGCCGCTGACGCGGGCAAGCGGGCCTTCACCGCACTGGTGCGGGGCTGTCTCGCCCAGCTCTGAGGTGCATAGCCGCTCTATTTTTCTCATAAGCAATAGAAATCAGCCCCGGCGCCAACCTGCCGCCGGGCACTGCGTGTAATAAAATCAGAGCAGACGCTCGGCTGTTTCCAACCACACTCTGACAGGAGGACATCATGGCATCCAAGAAAGCAAACTCCTTTTTCGGCGGCACCGCCATTCTGGCCGCCGGAATCCTGATCGTCAAGGTCATCAGCGCCGTCTACAAAATGCCGCTGGTCAACATCCTTGGCTCCAGCGGCTACGCCGACTTCGGCGCGGCCTTCAACATATTCAACATTCTGCTGATGATCTCCACCGGCGGCATCCCGGTGGCCATGTCCAAAATGATCAGCGAATCGGTGGTGCAGAACCGCACGGCGCAGGCACGCAAGATCTTCCGCACCGCCTTTGCCCTGTTCGTGGCCATCGGCGTTTTCTTCTCCCTCATCATGCTGCTGTTTGCCCCTCAGTTTGCCAGCCTGATGAACAACACCAAAGCGGTCTGGTGCATCCGTATGCTGGCCCCGTCCGTGGCGCTGGTGTGCTGTCTGGCCTGTTTCCGGGGCTACGCCCAGGGCCACCGCAACATGACCCCCTCCTCTGTCAGCCAGATCATCGAGGCACTCTTCAAGCTCATCGTCGGCCTGACGCTGGCGTGGTATCTGATCCGCAAGCTGAGCAAACCCGACTACATCGGCGCCGCCGGTGCCATCGTGGGTGTCACCGTCTCCGAGCTGGTCGCCGTGCTCTACATGGCATGGGACTTCTGGCGCACCCGCCGGAGTGAGCCCGCCCGGGCACTTGGCAGGACCGACTCCACCCTGCAGATCGTCCGCACCTGCCTGGCCCTCGCCATTCCGATCTCTCTGACCAGTGCCTCCACCAGCATCATCACCGCTGTGGACAACAGCCTGGTCATGGGCCGCCTGCAGGGTGCCCTGAACATGACCGAGGAGGCCGCCCGGAGCCTGATGGGCAACTACACCGGCGTGCAGACCGTCTATCAGATCCCCGCCGCCCTGATGGTGGCCATCACCGCTTCTGTCATTCCCGCTGTCACCGTCTGCTTTACGAAAAAAGACCGCACCGGCGCAGCCAAGATCGTAGGCAGTGCCCTCAAAACCGCCGCGCTCATTGCCCTGCCCTCCGGTGTCGGCATGATCGTGCTGGGCACCCCCATCACCCAGCTGCTGTTCCACCGTCTGGACGCCAGCGTGGCCGGCCCTATTCTGTCCATTCTGGGCCTGGCCAACATCTTCGTATGCATGATGCTGGTGTGCAACTCCGTGCTCCAGTCCCACGGCATTCTCCATCTGCCCATCTTTACCATGCTCATCGGCGGCATCATCATGGTCATCTTTGACTTCGTCATGGTAGGCATTCCCTCTGTCAACATCTTTGGCAGCCCCATCGGTACCTGCGTCTGCTACGGCATCACCTGCATTCTCGATATGCTCATCGTCAAGCGGGTGGTTCCCAAATGCCCCTCCTTTCTCAAGCTGTTCCTCAAGCCCGTGCTGGCCTCTGTGGTCATGGGTGCCGCCGCGTGGGGCTGCTACGGTCTGCTCTTCCGCGTCACCCACAGCAACGCGCTGTCCACCCTGGCCGCTGTTCTGGTGGCTGTGGTGGTCTACGCCATCATGGTCGTAGCTTTGCGCATTCTGACCCGCGACGATCTTTCCTTGATGCCCAAGGGGGACAAAATCGCCCGTCTGCTCCATATCGACTGAGCCGCAAAGCTCTGCAAACCGGGAAAATGTTGATTTTTCAACACGCGCCGCGATTTTTTGCGGTGAAAACCGTGTTTTTTCCAAAACTTGTGTAAAACTACTTGCAAAACAGGAGATTCTATGATAGATTTTCAATACAAATCTCATTATGATGTGGCCGACTTCCGCCGCCTGATCCATCTGCTCCGTCAGAAAGACGGATGCCCCTGGGACAGCGTGCAGACCCATCACTCGATCCGGAACAATTTTCTGGAGGAGACATATGAAGCCTGCGAAGCAATCGACACTGAGGACACCGCCCTGCTCCGTGAGGAGCTGGGCGACGTGCTGATGCAGGTGATTTTTCATGCCTCTATTGAGGAGGACGCCGGACACTTCGATTTGGACGATGTGGCCGATGCCGCCTGCAGAAAGCTCATCTTCCGCCATCCTGCCCTGTTCGGGAAAGAGGGCGGACAGAGCTGGGAGGAGCTGAAGCACCAGGAAAAGGGCTTCTCCACCCGCACCGAGTCATTGGATGCGGTGGCCCGCTCTCTGCCTTCCACCTGGCGCGCCCGCAAGATCCAGAAGCGCGCCGCCGACACCGGCTTTGACTGGCCGGATGCCGCCGGCCCCCTCGCTAAGGTAGACGAGGAGGTACAGGAACTGCATCAGGCTGTGGACGAGCAGTCCAATGTGGAAGAGGAGCTGGGCGATCTGCTCTTTGCCGTCGTCAACGCCGCCCGCCATCTGGGCATCGACCCGGAACAGGCGCTGAACCGCGCCTCGGACAAGTTCATCTCCCGCTTTGCGCGCATGGAGCGCGCTCACCCGGAGGACTGGTCGGAAAAGCCCATGAACGAACTACTGGATATGTGGCGGCAGGCCAAAGCTGAAGAATGTTCTGAATAAAGCACACTGCTTTTGAAAGATATATTTTGCTATTATAAGCTCTACGGAGTAATCACACAGGAGGATCAACAACCATGAACAAAGCTGAACTCATTGCTACTACCGCCGAAAAGACCGGCCTGTCCAAGAAGGACACCGAGGCCGTCATCACCGCCGCTCTGGACGCCATCTCTGCCGCTCTGGCCGAGGAGGAGAAGGTCCAGCTGGTCGGCTTTGGCGCTTTTGAGGTGAAGAGCCGCGCTGCCCGTCTGGGCCGCAACCCCAAGACCAAGGAGACCATCGAGATCCCCGCTTCCAAGGTGCCCGTGTTCAAGGCCGGCAAGGCTCTGAAGGACATCGTCGCGAAGTAAGTTTTTCGCTTTATTCCTGGAATCCCGGCGGTTCCGGCTCAGCCGGAACCGCCTTTTTGCACCGTTTTCTGAAAGGAGGCGCACAGCATGCGTCTGGATAAGTATTTGAAGGTCTCCCGCCTCATCAAGCGCCGCACAGTGGCCAACGAGGCCTGCGATGCGGGCCGGGTCACCGCCAACGGCCGCCCTGTCAAGGCCAGCTATGACGTGAAGGTCGGAGATATTCTGGAGATCAAATTCGGCGAAAAGGCCGTCAAGCTGGAGGTTCTGGTGGTGGCGGACAATGTGGGAAAAAACGACGCTGCCGCCATGTACCGGGAGGTGCTGTGACGTTCTGCTCCGCTGAAACGGAGCATATACTCCAGAGACCGAAGGGAGGTCTCTGGAATGAATGAATACACCACCGCCGCCGTCCCCCACCGGCTCACACTGGACGACCGGGAAAAGCTGACGCTGACCGGGGTGGAAGACGTAGAGCGCTTCGACGAGGATGAGATCGTGCTGACCACCTCCGCCGGGGCACTCGTCATCAAGGGCTCTGAGCTCCACATGGAAAAGCTCAGTCTGGACGGAGGCGAAGTCCGGGTGAGCGGCCGGGTGGATGCGCTGAACTACGAGGAACGGCACGCCTCCGGCGGCTTCTTTGCCCGCCTGCTGGGCGGATGAGCGTCTCAGTTGCCAGCCAGCTGACTGCACTGCTGGGCGGGGCGGTACTTGGTATCGGCGTCGGACTGCTCTATGACCTGCTGGGCAGTGTGCGTCGCCGCCTCTCCGGCCCGATCCGACGCAGTCTGCTGGATCTGCTGTTCTGGCTGTGCACCACCGCCGCCCTCTTCCTCTGGAGCGTCTGCGCCGGAGGCGGAGTCGTGCAGGTGAGCGTCTGCGCAGCTCTGTTTCTGGGCACTGCCGCTTATCTGCGCACCCTCTCCCCGTTCTGTCGGAACGCCTTTGATGCGCTTATCGGCCTTTTGTCCAGTTTTCTGCACTTTGTCGGGGCGCCTTTTCGTCTGTTTTGCCTTCTGGTCAGTAAAAGCATAAATTTTTTTGAGAATTTTTTCAAAAAGCACTTTTCATTTTCCGCGGAATAAGCTATGATAGCTGTATTATAGTAGGTTCGTATTGTTGCATCCCATCAAGGGACCACGAAACAGAAGGGATGGCTCATGAAAAAGACAAAGCGTGCTGGTGTGCTGACCAAGATCGTCATTTTGGCCATTTTGATCGTCGTCTCCATTGCCCTGCTCAACCTCCGCAGCCGGCTTTCCGCCGCTGAACAGACCCGGAGCGAACTGCAGGCTCAGGTCGACGCCCAGACCCAGACCAACGCCGCGCTGCAGGAGGACATCGACAACAGCGATGACCCGGACACGGTGCTGGAGGTGGCCAAAGAGCGTCTCGGACTGGTAAACAAGGACGAAGTCATTTTCAACGACACTACAAATTGACCCATTTTCATTCAAAGCGCATTCAGAGAGAGCAGGAGGACATTCAGTTTGGCTAACGAGATCGAGGTAGGAGCTATTCTGGAAGGCAAGGTTACAGGAATCACCAAATTTGGCGCATTCGTATCGCTTCCCGGCGGCAAATCCGGCCTGGTACACATTTCCGAGATCGCCTATTCTTACGTCAGCGATGTAAGCGACCATCTGTCCGAAGGTCAGGACGTAAAGGTCAAGGTAATCAACATCGACGAAAACAACCGCATC
Organism: uncultured Clostridia bacterium; assembly: GCA_937907975.1. Taxonomy (GTDB): domain Bacteria; phylum Bacillota; class Clostridia; order Oscillospirales; family Oscillospiraceae; genus UMGS1766. The sequence goes on from CALEQS010000217.1 coordinate 5,269, forward strand.
AACCTTTCCATCAAGCAGGCGCAGCCCCGTCCGGCCCGCCCCGCGTTCCACAATAACGGCGGCAATGGCCGCGGCGGCGCACGCCCTCAGGGCGGAGACCGCGGTGGATTCCGTTCCCGGGATGACCGCGGCCCCCGGCCGCAGGGTGCCGCCCCCCAGCGTGACCACGCTGGGGCAGGCCGTCCCTCCCGTCCCGCCGCACCGAAGGAGCCCAAGACCTTTGACGATATGCTCAAGCAGTTCATGTCCGATTCCGACAGCAAGCTCTCCGGCCGCTATGACAAGCCCGGTAGCCGCCGCCGCAACAACGGCCGCAAGGGCTGACATCAGATTTAAACGCCGTGCATCTATCTGCACGGCGTTTCGTCTATCTCTTCAATAAAAAAGTGCACTCTCAGAGAGAGTGCACAAGGGCGCGGCAGCTGTCCGTTTCCGAATATGCGCCCAAAGGGAGAATGGAGCGGGCCGTACGGCCCAAATTGATTTGGATGAGCTGCACTTTCAGTGTAGCTCATAAACCAATTATTGTCAAATTCTAATTCTGTCGAAATGAGGTAAATTCCTATGTATCTGATCAACGGGATTCTCCACACCATGGTCTCTGACGTGATATGTGACGGATTTGTGTCCTTTGAGAACGGAAAAATCACCGCCGTCGGCCGCATGGACGAGCTTCGGCTGCCTGAGGGAGCCGAGGTGCTGGATGTGACCGGCTGTCACATCTATCCCGGGCTGGTGGATGCCCACAGCCATCTGGGGATGTTCGGCGACAGTCTGGGCTTTGAGAGTGATGACGGAAACGAGATCACCGACCCCGTCACCCCCCAGCTCCGGGCCATTGACGCCATCAACCCCTTTGACCGCTGCTTTCAGGAGGCCCGGGAGGGCGGCGTGACCACGGTTGTCACCGGCCCCGGCAGTGCCAACGCCATCGGCGGCCAGATGGCCGCCATCAAGACGGTCGGTCGCCGAGTGGACGACATGATCCTGCGTGCTCCCGTCGCCATGAAGTTCGCCCTGGGCGAAAACCCCAAGAGTTGCTACAACGACCGGCATGAAACCCCGATCACCCGCATGGCCACTGCCGCGCTGATCCGGGAGGAGCTGTTCAAGGCCCGGGAGTATCTGGAGAAGAAGGAACGCGGCGCCGAGGATGAGGACACTGACGCCCCGGAATTTGACCTGAAGATGGAGTCGCTGCTCCCGGTCATCAAGGGCGAACTGCCCGCCCACTTCCATGCCCACCGGGCGGACGACATTGCCACTGCCGTCCGCATCGCCAAGGAGTTCGGCCTGAAATACGTCATTATCCACGGCACTGAGGCCCACCGCATCGCCGATCTGCTGGCGGAGGACGGCACGCGGGTCGTCACCGGCCCCATCTTTGGAGACCGCAGCAAGCCGGAGCTGGCCAATCAGCGCGTGGACAACACTGCCATTCTGAAAAAGGCCGGTGTCTCCGTCGCCATCTGCACCGATCACCCGGAAAACCCCGAACAGTACCTGCCCATGGACGCAGCCCTGTGCGCCAAGCAGGGCATCGAGCCGGAGGAGGCCATGGCCGCGATTACCCGGGATGCCGCCGAAATCGCCGGTGTCTCTGACCGGGTGGGCACGCTGGAAGTCGGCAAAGACGCAGATATTGCCGTATTCCGGGGCCATCCGCTGGAGCTGAGCGCCGCCGTGGAGGCCGTGTTCATCAACGGCCGGCGGGTCAAATAAATTTTGAAGTTTTTTCTGCAGAGCATTGACAAATCAGCGTTTTGCTGATATTATTGCAAAGCCGCTTTGAACAGGTAACAAGGGTGTACTATGTCCATCCGCCTGCAACAGCGAGCCCGTAATTAAGGAAAGAGGTGCAACGAAGCATGACCGCAATCATTATGACCGGCGGCAAGCAGTATAAGGTGGCTGAGGGCGATACCCTCTTCATCGAGAAGCTGCCCGTCGAGGCTGGTGACGCCGTTACCTTCGATCAGGTTCTGGCTGTCCTGGACGATGACAAGGCTACTTTTGGCACTCCCGTCGTGGAGGGCGCTAAGGTGGAGGCCACTGTCGAGAAGAATGGCAAGGGCAAGAAGATCGTCGTCTTCAAGTACAAGCCGAAG
>CALEQS010000218.1 GCA_937907975.1 uncultured Clostridia bacterium
CCCATGGATCGTCAGGCGTTGGCCTACTATGTCGTCGCAGACCCCATTGCCTGGCGTGAGGTGTTCATCGCATGGCACCGCAAGGGGGTCAAGACCAAGGTGATGGAGCAGTTTGTGTCCATCGCTCAGCAGGTCTACGATCCCACGCACTGGCCGACTCCACAGGAAAACGCTTGAACATTTCCCGCATAGGGCAGGTTCAGGGAAGGCAGGTTTTTGGAAACCTGCCTTCCCTTTTTGCTCAGACGAAGGAATAGGCCCCGCTGCCGCCCAGCAGGCGGCGCAGGCTGCCCCGGGCAGATACCGGGGTATAGGCCCCCGTAACGCCGCCGGAGGCGAAGCTGCTGATATCCAGCCGGAAGCGGATGCCCTCCCCTTCCACCGTGATGATATGCGTGTTGGTGTGCACCGCCGGGTCAGCCACAATGCGGCTGACCGTGCGCTCAAAGCCGATGCCGGCCAGCGCCACGGCGGCGTGGACATTGACATTGCGAGGGAACAGCCTGCAGGCCTCGCGGGTGGGGCCTTCATAGAGCACCGTCCGCTCGGTATCCGTCCGGCTCAGACTGGCCGGATTTTTTGTTGTCTCAATGGTCACGCTGTGGATCAGGCTGCGGCCGTCAAAAATGCCGTCCAGGCCGAGGATCGCACCATGAGGCAGGTAGATATGGCTGCCATACTGCTCACACAGGGCCAGCGCCTTCTGTTCAAACGATGCATCGCTGAATGCGGTCACGCTGAACATCATCAGGTCACAGTGGCTGAGGATAGTTTCGATCTCCCCTTTCAGCACATCCGCCGTGGCACACTCCAGAATGAGGTCTGCCTTTTCATACCAGCTTTCCTCGCTCTGACGCACCATAGGAGCGAGTCCGGCGTCCTCGGCAAATGGATCCTGAATGAACACCAGTTCGGCATTGGGGGCGGCCATCACTTCCTCGGCCAGTGCCCGGCCGATCTTGCCAAAGCCCAGCAGTCCGACCCGAATGATCTTCTGTTCGTTCTTCATACTGTGCACCTCACTTGCGGTAGCGCTCCATCAGCGTCAGCAGGCGCTGAATGGCGTCATGGGCTTTCACAGGATCCTGAGAGAAGTTGATGCGGAAGTGATGGGTGAATTGGGGGCCGAACTCCGTGCCCGGCGTCACGCTGACATGGGCATACTGGCGGCACAGCTTCACAAAGGTGAGAATATCCACATCCATCTCAGGCAGTTCGGTGAACAGATAGCTGCCGCCCTCCGTGGTGCGGGCCTTCACACCGGGCACGCTGCGCAGCAGGCTGAGCAGATCGTCCCGAATGGCCTGATGGTCTGCCACCCGCTGGGCGAGCCAGCCCTCCGGTTCGTTGAACCACAGGTCATAGATGGACTGGCAGTAGCCCGCCGCCCGCAGAGAGACGATGGCCTGCAGTTTTTCCATGCGGCGGATGATATATTCGCTGCCGAAGGCAGCTCCGAGCCGGAAGCCGCTGACGGACTCGGTCTTGGAGGGGCCGATGATGGTGATGAGGTTCTCCGGTGCCTCAGGCTGGGCGCACAAATGCGTGTAGGTGCGTCCGTCAAAGATCTGGCGGGAGTAGAGTTCGTCCACCAGCAAGGTCGCACCGTATTTTCCGGCCAGCGCCGCGATGGTGCGGATCTCCTCCGGGGAATAGATCACACCGGTGGGGTTGTTGGGATTGGAAAACAGGAAGAGCTTCACGCCGCTTTTGAATGCTTTTTCCAGCTCAGCCAGATCCAGCCCGGCGCAGTTTTCCGCCGTCTCATAGTGCATCCGCACCGGCACCAGCTCACCCTCGAAAAACTCCACCAGCTTGCGGTTGGCGAAGTAGTCCGGCTCCACAATAGCCACCTTGTCGCCCCGGGCCACCAGAGAACCCATGGCCAGGAACAGTGCGCCCTGCGTACCGGGGGTAAAGATCAGGTTCTTCGCCGGGTCGATCTGACAGCCCGTGAAAGCGCTCAGCCGAGCCGCCACACCCTCGCGCAGCTTCAGGTCGCCCCGATACTCGGTATAAGCCCGATGGCCGCCGATGGCAAAGCCTTTGTCAAAGCACTCCAGACTGCCGGGGATGGGGGGATGGGCGTCCACATCACCGTGGGAAAAGTCCACCGCTGCGCCCTCCAGCGGCTCACCCCGGAGCTCCAGCGCACCGGTTTTGTCGTTGATCTCCTGCCCGGGAGCGTTGTCCACGCCCAGCCGCTTGAACTTTTCTTCAATCAGATCCATAGTCGTTACCATCCTCTCCGCCGGGATCCGGCGATATTTTTGGTTCTGCCTTATCATACCATCGTGCTACGATATAATCAAATAGTTATATTTATATAGTTAATATAATTTTAATTTATAAAGGTATCGAACACCGGGAAACGAATTTCCCGCATTCGACGCCTTTGCCGCGCTTTATACAGTTTTAACGCAGGGTATCCTCAAATACCCGCAGAGCATTGCCCCATGCCAGCTTATCCAGTTGGCGGGGCGTCATGCCGCGTCGGATCAGTGCATCAAAGAGCATCTCCATCTTTGTGGGATCATCCACTTCGACTGTGCCGCCAATACCGTCAAAATCCGTTCCAAGGGCCACGCAGTCTTCGCCGCCTACCTGAACAAAGTGG
>CALEQS010000219.1 GCA_937907975.1 uncultured Clostridia bacterium
CCTTGTGGCCGCGGCCGCCGGTCTTGCCGTTGCCGCTGCCGGCGCCCCGGCCCTTCCGATAGGCCTTGCGGACAGAACCCTCAGCGGGAGACAGTTCACTCAACTTCATTATTTGTTCCCTCCCTCTGTGACCTGCAGCAGATAGCCGATCTTGGCAATCTTGCCGCGGGTCTGGTCGTTGTCGGGCTGCACGGTGACGTCACCGATCTTGCGCAGGCCCAGAGAATTCGCGGTTGCGACCTGCTTATCCAGGCGGCCGCTCAGGCTCTTGACGAGCTTGATCGTTAAATTAGCCATGTTAAGCTCCTCCTTAGCCGACGATCTCTTCAACGCTCTTGCCGCGGATGCGGGCGACTTCCTCGGGGCTGCGCATGGAACGCAGGCCCTCGAAAGCGGCTGCCACCACGTTGTTGGCGTTGTTGGAGCGCAGGCACTTGGTCCGGATATCCTTAATGCCGGCCGCCTCCACGATGGCACGGACAGCGCCGCCGGCGATCACGCCGGTACCGGGGGCGGCGGGCTTCATCAGCACGCGGCCGGCGCCGGCCACACCGATGGTCTCGTGGGGGATGGTGGTCCCGGACAGGTTGACGGTGATCATATTCTTCTTGGCGGCCTCCAGGCCCTTGCGGATAGCCTCGGGGACCTCGGCGGCCTTGCCCAGGCCATAGCCGACCTTGCCCTTCTGGTCGCCGACGACGACCAGAGCGGCAAACTTCATCACGCGGCCGCCCTTGACGGTCTTGGACACGCGGTTGAGGGCAACAACCTTTTCCGTGTACTCGCTGGGTTCTCTTTCAAATCTCGGCATAATGTTGTTCCTCCCTCCTTAGAATTTCAGGCCGCCCTCACGGGCGCCATCGGCCAGAGCCTGCACGCGGCCATGATACAGGTAACCTCCGCGGTCGAAGACCACGTTCTCGATTCCCTTGGCCTTGGCGCGCTCGGCCACCAGCTTGCCAACGGCGGCGGCAGCGGCCACATTGCCGCCGTAGCCCTCGATGGCCTTATCCAGAGAGGAAGCGGAAGCCAGGGTCACGCCGTTGACATCGTCGATGACCTGGGCGTAGATGTTGGCTTCGCTGCGGAACACATTCAGACGAGGCATCTCGGGAGTGCCGGAGATCTTGCCGCGCACTCTCTTGTGACGCTTCATACGCTGAGCGTTGGTATTCGGTCTTTTAATCATAACGGCACACCTCCTTACTTCTTGGCGCCGGTCTTACCGACCTTGCGGCGGATGGTTTCATCGGCGTACTTGATGCCCTTGCCCTTATAGGGTTCGGGAGGACGCTTCTCGCGGACTTCAGCGGCAAACTGGCCGACGGCCTGCTTGTCGCAGCCGCGAATGATGATTTTATTGGGAGCGGGGACGTCAATGCTGATGCCCTCGATCTCAGGAACGATCACCTGGTGGGAGAAGCCCAGGTTCATCACCAGGTTCTTTCCCTCCTTGGCAACACGGTAGCCAACGCCGTTGACTTCCAGTTCCTTGGTATACTCCTGATGAACGCCGGTGATCATGTTGTTCAGCAGCGTCCGGGTCAGACCGTGCAGGCTGCGGTGCAGCTTGTCCTCGGAGGGGCGATCCACGGTGATCGTATTGCCTTCCTGTTTAATAATCATTTCCGGGCGGAGCGCCTTCGTCAGCTCGCCCTTGGGTCCCTTCACGGTAACCACATTACCATCGGCGATGGTCACGCTCACGCCGGCGGGAACGGTAATGGGCATTCTGCCAATTCTCGACATTGTTCAAATACCCTCCTTACCAGACAAATGCCAGGACTTCGCCGCCGACATGGGCCTCCCGGGCCTTCTTGTCGGTCATGACGCCCTTGGACGTGGAGATGATGGCGATTCCCAGGCCGCGGAGCACGCGGGGCAGCTCGTCGGCGCCGACGTAAACCCGCAGGCCGGGCTTGCTGACGCGGCGCAGGCCGGAGATAACCTTCTCCTTGCCGCCGTTGTACTTCAGGGTCACATGGATCATGCCCTGAAGACCGTCGTCCACCACCTGGTAGCTCTTGATATAGCCCTCATCCAGCAGAATCTGAGCGATGCTCTTTTTCATGTTGGAGGCGGGGATATCAACAGTCTCATGCTTGGCATTGTTGGCGTTGCGGATGCGGGTCAGCATATCCGCAACAGGATCAGTGATATGCATTCTGAATATCCTCCTATTTTAGAGTTACGGCTTTGCCGTTTCGGCAGCGAGGTATCACTATGAATGGAGCGGTCCGCTTCCGCGTCTGGCTCAATTCACAGTGACCTTTCGCCATCCGTCTATCACCAGAGTCCCATATCACACGGGCTCTCGGTTACAAAAGCTGGGGTGCTGTTTTCCGGAAACAGCTTAGAAAGAAGCCTTGCGGACGCCGGGAATCTCACCCTTGTACGCCAGCTCCCGGAAGCAGATACGGCACACGCCGTAGTCCCGGAGATAGGCATGGGGCCGGCCGCAGAGTTTGCAGCGGTTGTACCGCCGGGTAGAGAACTTGGGGGTGGCCTGCTGCTTCAGGATCATGGATTTCTTAGCCATTTTTGTTCTTCCTCCTCTTAGCGGGCGAAGGGTGCGCCGACCTGCTCCAGCAGGGCCCGGGCCTCTTCGTCGGTATGAGCGGTGGTAACGATGATGATGTCCATACCGCGGATCTTGTCGATCTTGTCGTACTCGATCTCGGGGAAGATCAGCTGTTCCTTCACGCCCAGAGAGTAGTTGCCCCGGCCGTCAAAGGAGTTGGGGTTGATGCCCGTGAAGTCACGGACGCGGGGCAGGGCCACATTGAACAGGCGGTCCAAAAACTCCCACATCTTGTCGCCGCGGAGGGTGACCTTCGCGCCGATGGGCATATCCTCACGGAGCTTGAAGTTTGCGATGGACTTGCGGGCCTTGGTGATGATAGGCCGCTGGCCGGTGATCTGGCTCAAATCGCTGACCACGTTCTCCAGCACCTTGGAGTTCTCCCGTGCCTCACCGCAGCCCACGTTCACGACAACCTTGTCGATCTTGGGGATCTGCATGACGCTCTTGTACTGGAACTTCTTCATCAGAGCGGGAGCGACCTCGGCCTTATACTTTTCTTTCAGTCTTGCCATTGTTCGTCTCTCCCTTCTTACAGCTCGGCGCCGCAGTGCTTGCACACGCGGACTTTCTTGCCGTTTTCAGTCTTGTGGGCAATCCGGGTGGCCTTGGAGCACTTGGGGCAGACAACCTGCACCTTGGACGCCGCGATAGCGGCCTCCCGCTTCACAATGCCGCCCTGCTCGCCCTGCTTGCGGGGCTTGACGTGGCAGGTCACCACGTTGATGCCTTCCACGACGACCTTGCCGTCGGCGGGGACGGTGCCCAGAACCTTGCCCTGCTTGCCCTTGTCCTTGCCGGACAGAACAACGACGGTGTCGTTCTTCTTAATATTCATAGACATGTTCGGCGCCCTCCTCAAATGACTTCGGGAGCCAGGGACAGGATCTTCATGTAATCCTTATCACGCAGCTCTCTTGCGACCGGCCCAAAGATACGGGTACCTC
>CALEQS010000220.1 GCA_937907975.1 uncultured Clostridia bacterium
GAAACAGCCTGCATTACGGCGCTGACCATGGGGATATTCATGGAAAGGGGGCATTCCTCCTGACCCTTGCGGTATTTTACGAGCGGGGTCTTCAGGCTGACAGCATCAGGCACATTTTTGGAAGAGGAATAACCAGGTACCAGCAGATACTCGCCGAAGGTGCGGGAAGGTTCCGGATAGTAGTAAGCCATATGATCTTCTCCTTCAATTCAATTTTAAAGTTTGTGTCCCATATCATAGCATATTTCGCGGGGGAATACAAACAAATGGACGACGGACTTTCCGCTTTTTCCGCAAAAATTTTATGTCATTTCCACCAAAACAGGATCTTTCCGCATAAAGTGCACATACACTGGCATCCTAGGGGCAGACACCGCTTTGGAGGTAAGTGCAATGAAGAAAAAAGTCGGCAAACGAACCTATCATTTTCCTTCCTGCCCCGCCGTGGTCAGCTATGCAAACGCGGTCGGCAAAAAAGAAGGCGATGGGCCGCTGGCAGATACGTTTGACCACATTTTTACTGATACAAGAATGGGACAGAAGACCTGGGAAAAAGCCGAATCCGAATTTCAAAAGGCGGCGATCTCCAAGGCATTGGAAAAAGGAGGCCTGGAGGTCTCTGCGCTGGACTGCCTGCTGGCCGGCGACCTGCTGAACCAGTGCATTGGCACCGCCTATGCCGCCCGGGCACTGGCACTTCCCTTCTTTGGGCTGTATGGTGCGTGCTCCACCATGGCGGAATCGCTGATCCTCGCCGGAATGCTGGTAGACGGCGGCTTTTGCGAGCGGGTGTGTGCCGCCACATCCTCTCACTTCTGCACCGCTGAGCGGCAGTACCGCACGCCACTGGAATATGGCAGTCAGCGCACGCCAACGGCCCAGTGGACCGTCACTGCCTCAGGCGCGGCCATCCTGGGACAGACCGGTACCGGACCATATCTGACTCACGCCACGATCGGCGTAGTCACTGACTGGAAGATCACGGATGCCAACAATATGGGGGCCGCAATGGCCCCGGCCGCCTATGAAACACTGCAAGCGCATTTTGAGGATACCGGGCGCACACCGGAGGATTACGATCTGATCGTGACCGGCGATCTTGGAAAGCTGGGGAGCGAACTCGTGCGGGAGCTGTTCCGGCGGGATGGAATAGAACTTGGCAAACGCTATCAGGACTGCGGCGTTCTGCTTTTTGATCTGGACCGGCAGGATGTTCACTGCGGGGGATCTGGCTGCGGCTGCTCCGCTGCTGTCCTGAACGGCTATATATTCAATAGAATGCGTGCAAAGCAACTGGAGCGGGTGCTGTTCTGTGGTACTGGTGCGCTCCACTCCCCTGTCGCGCTGGGACAGGGCGAATCCGTCCCGGGGATCTGTCACGCCGCGGCGTTTTTCAATTACAAGGAGTGATTCAGATGGAACTTTTCTATGCTGTACTGCGCGCGTTTTTATGCGGTGGTATTCTGTGCCTGATCGGGCAAATCCTCATTGACAAGACTGCACTGACTCCCGCAAAGATCCTGACCTGTTATGTAGTGGCCGGTGTACTGCTGGGTGCCGTCGGGCTGTATGCCCCGATACAGGAGTGGTGTGGTGCCGGAGCGTCTGTCCCGCTGACCGGCTTTGGCGCGAACCTTGCCAAGGGAGTCCGGGAAGCCGTTGCCGAACAGGGATTGCTTGGCGCATTCACTGGCGGCATGAAAGCCGCCGCCAGTGGATTGACTGCGGCAATTTTCTTTGGCTGGATCGCAGCTCTTCTGGCCCGATCACAGGACAAAGCCTGAGTCTCAGCGCAGGCGGCGCCCGCCTTTCGTATGTTCAGCCCTGCGCACAGCCGCTTTAGGCCGGTGTTTCGGCTCCTGATCTGGACGAAAGCCCCGGCCATAGCGGCGTCTGGAACGGCTGGGGGGACTGTGATGTACCGCAGGGCCAGCCTGTGCGCCATATCTGGGACGCGCGGAGCGCATCTTTTTTCGATGGGCTGTGTAAGGCTCCGGTCGAAAGCCTCTGCCATAACGTCCACGGTAACGCACCTTGCGGATGATCCAGCGGATCAGCAGGAAAAGCAGCAGCAGGGCCGCTGCCGCGGTACAGATGCCAGCAATCAACAGGCGCTCACGCGGAATTTCAACGCCAAAAAGCAAAGCGTTCACGCTCCTCTCTATATTCATTGATTCTTCCGTATGATACCACGTCCAGGGGCAAAAGAAAACCACCCATCTCCCTTTTCAAACGAAATCAGCCGTGCTATAATCACAGCTGGGAGATGATCGTATGAATGTTGATTATAAAGGTGTTGTTGAGCTTATCCTGAACTGTAAGTCATTGATCCTGAACAATGATAAGGCGCATCAGATTACCGTAAAGGGGCTTGCCGACTATGTGACGCAAGTGGATTTTTCCGTGCAGAGCTATCTGACCGGAGCGCTGGCGGAGCCTTATCCGGAGATTCAGTTCCTCGGTGAAGAAGGGCAAAAACATGCGCTGGACTGGTCCCGCCCGGTCTGGATTCTCGACCCGGTGGATGGCACTACAAACCTGATCCATGATTTTCAGGAAAGCTGTGTTTCGCTCGGTCTTTGGGACGGACACGAGCTGGTATTCGGCTGTGTATACAATCCGTTTCATGATGAGCTGTTTGAAGCCATCAAGGGCCAGGGTGCCTACTTGAACCATCGCCGCGTTACAGTAAGTGACCGGCCTACACTGGCGAAAAGCCTTATGATGGTCGGCACTTCCCCCTATGACAAGGGACGGGCAGATCAGGTATTTGACAAGATCAAGCGGCTGTATGTTGCCAGCGAGGACATCCGCCGCAGCGGCTCTGCCGCCATCGACCTGTGCACCTTGGGATGCGGCCGGGCGGACGGCTTTTTTGAATATGATCTGAAGCCGTGGGACTATGCCGCCAGTGTAGTCATTATCACTGAAGCCGGAGGAACCGTGACGAACGAAAAAGGCGAGCCGGTATTTCCCGGCGAGCGCTCCGCCATTGTGGCATCCAATGGTCATATTCACCAGGAGATGCTGGACCTGCTGGCAAAATAAATACATAGAAACGGGCCGCTGATAATACAGCGGTCCGTTTGTGCTTTTGTATGATTCTTGCGTGGCATCCTGCAAAAATATTGCACAAGCACATAAAAATGTAAAATATCTGTTGACAGTGCGGCATATTTATGATACTAATATTCCATTACATTCCAAAGAAGCTCTAAGGATCGCCGGGCAATTGCGAAACTGAGGGCGGAGGAAGCTCTGGAGAATCTCGTAAGAGTGCCGAAGGTGCAAGATCGCAATGATGCGGTCGAATCTCTCAGGCAAAAGGACAGAGTCGTATGCAACTGGATCTTCCCTCTTGTGCGACCTTCTTCAGAGCTGCCGATCATGGATCGGCGGCTTTTTTTGGGAAAAAGGAAAAGGAGAGAAAGAAATGGACACATTGCTTCACATCC
>CALEQS010000221.1 GCA_937907975.1 uncultured Clostridia bacterium
TGCCGCCGCCGGTCATGACGATGCCGTTGTTGGAGATGTCCGCCACCAGCTCCGGGGGCGTGCGCTCCAGCACGCTGTGGATGGCCTCCAGGATCTGCTGGACCGGTTCCTCGAAGGCCTCGATCATCTCGTTGGAGGACACCTGGAACACCCGGGGCAGACCGGTCATCAGGCACCGGCCCTTGATCTCCACGACCTCCTCCTCCGGCTTGGGGAACACACAGCCGATGCTCATCTTCAGTTCCTCGGCGGTGCGCTCACCGATGAGCACATTGTGCTTGCGGCGGATATACTTGATGATGGCCTCATCAAACTTGTCGCCGGCCACCTTGATGGAGGCGGACTCCACCACACCGGATAGGGAGATGACCGCGATGTCGGAGGTGCCGCCGCCGATGTCCACCACCAGATGGCCGTCGGGCCGGTTGATGTCGATGCCCGCGCCGATGGCGGCGGCCACCGGCTCCTCGATCAGATACACCTTTCGTGCACCCGCCTGAATGCCCGCGTCAATGACGCTGCGCTCCTCCACCTCGGTGATGCCGGAGGGCACACAGATGATCATACGGGGCTTGAACAGGCGGTGGGGCACCACCTTGCGGATGAACTCCCGGAGCATCCGCTCGGTCATGTCGTAGTCGGAGATGACGCCCTCCCGCAGGGGGCGGATGGCCACGATGTTGCCCGGGGTGCGCCCCAGCATCTTCTGGGCATCGCTGCCCACCTTCAGCAGTTTGCCGGTGGTCTTGTCCATGGCCACCACGCTGGGCTCCCGCAGCACAACGCCCTTGCCCCGGACGTAAACCAGCACCGAAGCGGTGCCCAGATCAATACCAATATCTCTTGTCAATCCAAACATAGTGACAGCTCCTCAGCATAAAAAGTCATGCTCGTTTTTCCACATTATTATAAGGGCGGCCAGCGGGATTTTCAACCACAGAATCACCAACAATTTCGACGATCTGCGCCCTGCCCTCATGCGAATTTCGCCCAAAGGGCGAAAGAGCCGGTCTCACCGAGTTTCGCCGCCCGCAGGCGGCGAAAGAAAATGAAATAACGAAACCGGGTGGAATTCACTTCCACCCGGCTTCACTTCTCATTCCAAGCGGGGCGACTTTTGCGAAGCAAACGAGCCCCGCTTGGAATGCATCCCCTCGCAGAAAAGGGTTCCGCCCGCACAGCGGGCGAAACCCTTTTCGAGAACTTTTTCAGTGCTGCATCACCCGCACGCGGATGACGCCCTCAACGCCCTTGATCTGCTCGACCATGGCGTCGGTCACCTTGCCGTCCACATCCAGCATGGTGTAGGCATAGTCCTTGCGGGACTTGTTGGCCAGGTTTTCCACGTTCATGCCCGCGCCGGACACGATGGAGGTGATCTGCGCCAGCGTGTTGGGGATGTTGTGGTGGATCACGCAGATCCGGGCCTCGCCGGAGCGCTCCATGCTGACGGCGGGCATATTGACGGAATTGGTGATATTGCCGTTCTCCAGATAGTCCTGGATCTCATGGGCGGCCATGATCGCGCAGTTGTCCTCGCTCTCCGGCGTGGACGCACCCAGATGGGGCAGAGCGATGACGCCGGCGGCGTTGGCAATGCGGTTGTCCGGGAAGTCGGTCACATAGGCGGCGACGCGGCCGGACTCCAGCGCGGGGATCAGGGCCTCCTCATCCACCAGACCGTTGCGGGCCAGGTTGATGATGCGCACATCGCCCTTCATCTTGGCGATGGCGGCGGCGTCGATGGTGTTGCGGGTGGAGTCGTTCAGCGGCACATGGATGGTGATATAGTCGCTCACCTTCAGCAGGTCGTCCAGATTGCTCACCACGTCGACGCGGCGGTCCAGGCTCAGGGCGGCGTGAACGCTCAGATAGGGGTCATAGCCCACGATGTTCATGCCCAGGCCCAGCGCGGCGTCGGCCACCTTGGCGCCGATGGCGCCCAGGCCAATGATACCCAGCGTCTTGCCGAAGATCTCAGGGCCGGCGAACTGGCTCTTGGCCTTCTCCATGGTGGTCAGCACGTCGGCACCGGAAGCGGCCTCGTGCCTGGCCCACTCGTTGGCCTCAAACATATGGCGGGAGGCGGCCAGCATGGCGAAGATGACCTCCTCCTTCACGGCGTTGGCGTTGGCGCCGGGGGTGTTGAACACCACGATGCCTGCCTCGCTGCAGCGGTCGATGGGAATGTTGTTCGTGCCGGCGCCGGCGCGGGCAATGGCGCGCAGGGCCTCCGGGAACTCATAATCGTGCATCTTGGCGGAGCGGACGAGGATGCCGTCGGGGTTGGTGCAGTCGTCCTCTACCACAAAGCGGCTCTTGTCCAGCTGAGCCAGACCCACGCTGGCGATCTTATTCAGAGTCTTGATGCGAAACATAGTTATCGTCTCCTTATCAGGATAAATCCAATTTACTCACCATGTGCGGACGAGATACCAGCTGTCGTCGATCTCTACAAGGTCGAAATCAAGGCAGTTGTACACGCCGTTCTCATAGTAAGCATTCACCGTCACGTTCCGGTAATCCGTGGCGGAAACGCCGAACGCCTCGTTGAAGTCGTCCAGCTGGTCGGTGCGGTCGGTCTCGTCCGCCACCTCATAATAGTTGAACGCCAGACCATAGTATTTTGTCCAGCTGTCCAGTATGTCCATGGCGTTTTCTTCCCCGGCATACTCCACGCAGCTTTCGTAGACCTCCGGGACAAAAAGCGACTGTATTCCCTGCACGTCATCATTCTCCGCATAGGAGAAGTAGTCGTCCAGCAGCAGCTCATAATCCGGGATCCGGGCACCGATGAATACCAACAGGGCAAATCCGGCGATACCCACGCCCAGCACGATGGCGATGATGATGAGCACGATCTTCGCGGGACTGCGCTTTTTCTTCGCCTTGGCCGATGCGGCATAGACCGGGCCGTTGGAGCGCCCCCACGGATCGTCCCCGCAGGGCTTCTGATTGACGCCGCCGACACCGCCGGAGTTGGCTCCTCCGGTCCCCGGCTGGGATGCGCCCTTCACGCTCCACGGGTCGAACCCGCCGGAGCGCTTGGACGCGTCGGGCTCCCAGGCGCCGGTGCCGCCGGTCTGATAATCCGAGTGAAATTCATTCTGCTGGGGTGCGCCCGCATCCCCGGCGTTCGGCGCGGTGGATACCGCCGTACCGCAATAGGGGCAGAAACGGGCGCTCTCTTCCAGCTGTTTGCCGCAGTTGACGCAGAACACAGCTGTTCTCCTCTCTTTATTTGCAAACCCTCGCCGCCTTCCCCTTGAGGGGTGATTCCCCACAGTGTGGGGAAATGTCTGCGAAGCAGACAAAAGGGTCGGAAGGTGCCGAACGCAGTGAGGCGGATGAGGTGGCGTCGAAGGACAAATGCCCTAGACCTGCCCCCTCATCAGTCACGGCTCCGCCGTGCCAGCCTTTTCTTTGGAGCGCCTTCGGCGTTTATCCCACTCGCCCTGAAATATGCCACAGGCATATTT
>CALEQS010000222.1 GCA_937907975.1 uncultured Clostridia bacterium
GAATGAAAGCTTCCCAAGCTTTAGAGGTGGGTTCGATTCCCATTGCCTGCTCCAGACGGACGCGCATTTGCGCGTCCGTTCTATTTTTATTTTACTCAACTCGGACGAAATAAATTCGTCCGAGTTCAAGATTTTGCTGATGCAAAATACTTGTACGGGCAACGCCCGTCGGCCGGAAGGCCGATTTCGCTTTTATTTATCATGCTCGGGCGAAATGAATTCGCCCTGCGCCAAGGTTTTGCTAACGCAAAACGCTTGTACAGGCATATACGCCTGCCGGCCAGAAGGCCGGTTTTTCTATATGGTTCCATATATATTTTTCAGTTTTCTGTTACGAAACGCTGCTGGCGCGCACTTATAGGAGGCATGAAGGACATGGATGCGGTCTGGCGGGAACACGCTCAGATGGTCTATCGCTATCTGCTCGCCCAGACTCAGGGCGCTCACCTTGCGGAGGAACTGACGCAGGAGACATTCTGCGAGGCCATACGCTGTGCAGATCAATTTGAAGGCCGTAGCCAGGTATCCACATGGCTTTGCGGCATTGCCAAGCATCTGCTGTACGCCTACCGGCGAAAGCACCCGGCTATGGAGCCGCTCTCCCCTTCTCTGCCGTCTCCTTGTGACCCGGAATTAGAAATGCTGGAGGGGATAAGGAGCTGGAAGAACATGAAAACTGAATTAAGCTGCAGCATTGTGCGGGATCTGCTCCCGTCCTACGCAGATGGCCTGACCAGTCTGGAGACGAACCGGGCAATTGAGGCACATCTGACCGGCTGTCCCGACTGCGCCCGGGCCTGCGCACGCATGAAGGGTCAGGAGCATGCCTCGCAGGACAATCGGCGGGAAGTGGACTTTTTAAAGCGTCAGCGCAGAAAGACCCGATTGACTGCTCTTGTTACTGCGCTGGCCGTTCTTATGATTGCCGCCGGAGTCTGGCTTATCCCCACCTGCTTCATCGGTACACCGTTGGATGCAGAGGCAGGCATTGACGATCAGGTCGTCTGCTCCGCCGCCGTAGGGGGCATACGCTCACGCTGACAGGCTTTTTGACCGATGGGAGCCGATTTGTCCGGGCCGGGTATCAGCAGGAGGGCAATGTCCTGAATGTCACTCTGTACCACAGTGAAAGCGCTCCTGTGCGCTCCGGATCTTTTAAGCTCGCACACCACATGTATGAAACGGTCACCGAAGTGAAGATGCTGGGCTATACCTTCTGGCAGGACGGCGTCTTGATCCAGCAGAACACCAACACCCTCTGGAACTCGCTCACCTCTGCCGCTGAAGATCCCAATGAAGAAGGCATCACCACCCTTGCCCAGACGGTACTCAAGCTCGACCAGCAGCTCGGTTCATTGAGCTGGAACTGGACACAGGGGGACAGCACTGAGCCAAATACACTTCTTCCACATCTTTAGCTCTGGCATCAGCTCCTCGGCAGACACCGCACAGGCGGAGCTGCTGGCAGAGAAAAACAGTGCACTGATCTTCGCCGCTCAGCCAACGGTCGCGCGCATCGTCTGGAATTACAGCACTGTAGAGACCACCGCCAACTCGGACGGCAGTCTGGGCTTGAACCAAACGGAGCAGAGCTGGCGCTATACGCCGAGGAGGTCAGTCAGGCGCTTGAACTTCCCGCACTGAGCGAAATCACCTCTATCAGTGCATTTCAGACGCTTCTGAATACGCTGGAGCTGCACTTGAACGGCGTCTACGACAGCTCTATTGCCGATCTGAACTTCAGCCGCCTGAAGATCTATCAGGGTACCGGCACAGAGATCGCCGGACTTTCTCTGCGGCTCTACACGGGGGACCAGCTCTCCTACGAGACAACCCTCTCCCCAGCCGGCGGCATAAATGCCGATTCGATCACAACGCTTGATCTGCCCCAGAGCGGCACAGCGCAGCAGGGCAATTCCGTCAGCATTGACGACATCGGGCAGGACGCCGATGTAAGCCGCATCAGCAATGCGTGGTTCACTCTCTGTGTGCTGGATCAATCCGGCGCGGAGCACCGCACCAACGCCATGCCCATCTCTATTCTGAGCGGCCGCTCCTACTGCTATCTCCTTTCCGGAAATACAGAGAACGGCTATACACTGAACGCCTTCTGAGCAAAAAAGTGCCCCGGAAACCAAGGTTCCCGGGGCACTTTTCATATGAAATCAAAGATTTGGCTTGTCTAGCAGATTGGTCATGCTGTGCAGGCTGATACCCAGCGTAGACGCATTGTGGAGCAGTGCGGATGTAGCCGGAGGCAGAATGCCGAAGGCACCCAGGCCGATCAGCGTGCCGTTGAAGCCCAGCACAAAACGATAGTTCGCATGAATACGCTTCATCAGTGCGCAGGACAGCCGGCGCAGACGCACCAATTCCCGCAGGTCCTCAGAGGACACTGTGATGTCCGCGATCTCCCGGGCGATGGCGGCGCCGTTGCTGACGGCAATACCCACATCGGCGGCGGAGAGGGCCGGAGAATCGTTTATACCGTCGCCCAGCATGACGACGGTGCGACCCTTGGCGCGCTCCTCCTCCACGAAGTTGGCCTTATCCTCAGGCAGGACCTCGGAGCGGTACTCATCCACGCCAACCTGCGCCGCAATGGCGGCGGCGGTACGCTCACTGTCGCCGGTCAGCATGACCAGCTTGCTCACACCCAGCTCCCGCAGGGCCTGAACGACCTCGACCGCCTCACTGCGCAGAGGATCGGCAATGCAGATGACTGCGGCCAGCTCTCCGCCAATGGCCAGATAGAGGTGGCTGAACTGGGGCGGAAGCGCGTCGAACACAGCCTGCTCCCCTTCGGGAATGGCAACGTGCTCATCCTCAAAAACAAAATGGGCACTGCCGATAATGACCCGCTGGCCCTCCACGGCGCTTGCGATACCGTGGGCCACCAGATACTCCACCTGGGAGTGCATCTCCTCGTGGTTCAGCCCACGATCCCGGGCCGCCTGCACCACGGCGTTGGCCATAGAGTGGGGGAAGTGTTCCTCCAGACAGGCGGCAAGACGCAGCATCTCTGTCGCACTGCGGCCACCGAAAGGAACCACCCGATCCACCACCGGGGAGGCATAGGTCAGCGTGCCGGTCTTATCAAACACGATGGTATCCGCCTTTGCCACCCGTTCAAGGAACTTGCCGCCCTTGACGGTCATATGATAGTGGCTTGCCTCCCGCATGGCAGACAGGACCGCCAGCGGCATGGACAGCTTCAGCGCACAGGAGAAGTCCACCATCAGCACAGACAGTGCCCGGGTGGTATTGCGGGTCAGCAGCCACACAAGGCCGCTGGTCAGCAATGTATAAGGCACCAGGCGGTCCGCCAGGTTGGAAGCCTTGCTCTCCACTGACGACTTGAGCCGCTCGGACTGCTCGATCATACTGACGATCTTGTCATAGCGGCTGTCGCCGTTCTGGGCCTTGACGCAGAGCACGCATTCGCCCTCCTCGACAACAGTGCCTGCATAGACCGTGGAGCCGGGCCGCTTGGCCACGGGAATGGATTCGCCGGTCAGAGAGGCCTGATTGACCATAGCCTCGCCCTCAGTGACCTCACCGTCCAGCGGGATCATGCCGCCCACACGGACGCAGACCAGATCTCCGGCACGCACCTGATTCAGCGGGACCAGATCTTCCCCGCTCTCCGTCTTTTTCCAGACGCGGTCAATGTTCAGCGACATACTGCGGGCCAGATCGCCCATGGACTTCTTATGCGTCCATTCCTCCAGCAGCTCACCCAGCTTCAGAAGGAACATAACGGAACCGGCCGTATCAAAGTCGCCCCGGAACACCGAGATGCCGATGGACACGCCGTCCAGCAGCTCCACTGCCATCTTCCGGCGCCAGATGCAGCGCAAGGCCCTGCCGATATAGGGCAGACTGCGCCACGCGGTATAGACTGCCCTCAGCGGAGCGGGCAGGAAGAGCTTGCGCAGAACGCGCCAACAGGTCATGCTGACCAGTTTCTCCTGATACTCCCGATTCAGCGCACGGCTGGAATGAATGTTCTCAAGCGCGGCGACCTCCGCAGACTGGAACGAAAAGCCGCTGATCTGGCGGATCAATTCCTGCCGATCGCCCTGATAGCGGATGATCGCACAGCAGGTGTTGTCATGGACTGTGACAGCAGTGACATTCTCCTGCCGCCCCAGCCATGCTTCCATTTTATCGGCCTGCTCCATCGTCATGCGCCGAACTGCCAGGCGAATGCGCATCCGTCCGGCATTCTCATGTACAATACTGAATTTCATGTGATAATCTTCCTTTGAAAAGCACAGGGGCCGCATCAACGGCCCCTGTGGTCAAAACAGTGCTTTGCTCCGATCAGGCCTCTTCTGCGTCAGACTCAGCAGCCTCGGCGGCAGTATCCTCAACGACCTGCTCGGCATCAGCGGCCGCGCGCTTTTCGTTGATCTCCTGTGCGGTAGCGTAGATGTCGCCGGCCTCCTCCTGAACATTGGTAACGGTGTTCATCACGCAGTCCTTCATGCGCAGAACAGCGGCGGTGGTCTGGCTGTAGACCTTCTTGGCATCCTTGCTGGTCAGTACCTTGATGCCGGCAGTACCAAACAGAACGCCGCCTGCGAACAGTGCAATTCTCTTGTAATCGATCATAACAGATTCCTCCTGTATTCTACGGGCCACAGGGCCCTCAGTTTTCAACCTATGTTAGTACAATTTGGCGGAAAAGTCAATGAATTTTGCCGTAAGTCGCATCTAATGTTTTAAAGTCTATGCTAGCCTAACTTTTCATTGCATATTTTGCAATAAAAAATTCTAATTTTGCAGACAATGCATTCTATAAGGCTGCATTGTGTCAAGTTAGTTTTCATGCTATAATATTTTAAAAAGCTATCCAGGAGGTGAACTTCTATGGCAAACTACGGACAGTGTAAGGATTGCAGCAACTGCGATCTGGATGAGCGCAGCGGGTATAAAGTCCACTGCGACTGGTACGGCACCTATGAAGCCCCCGATGAACTGCGCGACTGTCAGCATTACGATGAAAAATAAGTCCGAAGGCATTCTAAAAATTTAAAGGGATATAGCGTGTGGTACATCAAAAAAACT
>CALEQS010000223.1 GCA_937907975.1 uncultured Clostridia bacterium
ATCCCACTCGCCCTGAAATATGCCACAGGCATATTTCTTTCTCGGGCTCACTCCCCGAGGGGAAGCCTTCGATCGTCTGCGCCGCGTCAAAGCCCTTCCCTTGAGAGGAAGCCTTAGGTGTCGCAGTATCTCAGTTATTCTGATCGAAGTGCTTGATGAACTCGCACAGCTTCTCCACGCCCTCGATGGGCATGGCGTTGTAGATGGAGGCGCGCATACCGCCCACCTTGCGGTGGCCCTTCAGGTTGCTGAAGCCCTGCTCAGTGCTCTCAGCCACGAACTTGGCGTCCAGCTCGGCGGAGTCGGTGCGGAAGGTGACGTTCATATCGCTGCGGGAGCCGGGCTGGGCCGCGCAGTGGAACAGGCGGGAGTTGTCGATCACATCGTACAGCATCTGGGCCTTGCCGTGCTTGATCGTCTCCATGCCGGCAACGCCGCCCTGGCTCTCCAGCCAGTCGCACACCAGGCCCAGCATATAGATGCACCAGCAGGGGGGCGTGTTGTACATGGAGTCCTTCTCAATCTCGATCTGCCAGCCCAGCATCTTGGGGGTGATGGGCAGCTCGTGGCCGGCCAGCTCCTTCTTGACGATGACGATGGTCACACCGGCGGGAGCCAGGTTCTTCTGTGCGCCGGCATAGATGACGCCGTAACGGCTCACATCCACCTGACGGGAGCAGATGTCGGAGGACATATCGCACACGATGGGCACATTGCCGGTCTCGGGGATGTACTGCCACTCGGTGCCATAGATGGTGTTGTTTGCGCAGTAATAGAAGTAGGATGCGTCGGGGCGGACCACGATCTTATCCTGCGTAGGAATATAGGAGAAGTCCTGATCCTCAGAGGTGCAGGCCACGGCAATGTCGCCGTACTTCTTGGCCTCCTGATAGGCCAGGTTGGAGAAGTTGCCGGTGACGGCGTAGTCCGCCTTGCCGGTGGAGCCGATCAGGTTCAGGGGAATGGCGGAGAACTGGGTAGAGGCGCCGCCCTGAAGGAACAGAACCTCGTAGTCGTCCGGAACCGCCATCAGCTTCTTGAACTTTGCCTTGGTGTCGTCAAAAATCTTCTGGAACACCTTGGAGCGATGACTCATTTCCATGACGGACATGCCGCTGCCCTGATAGTTGGTGATCTCCTTGCCTGCGCGCTCCAGCACTTCCAGAGGAAGCATGGAGGGGCCGGCGGAGAAGTTATAAATGCGTCCGTTAGCCATGGTTGATTTTCTCCCTTCAATATGCACGGCTTCTGCCGTGGCACTTTAAAATGATGCAGTATTTATTATACCAGTCAATTTTTCCAAATACAACCCGCCAGCGCCGCAATATTGGCCAATATTCCTCCGAATGAGCCACAACTTTTCAGCGTAGTAATACGCTAATGTATTTTTAAGGGAGAATTGCTTTACACCCATCCGCATAAAAATCTTGCCGGGGATCTTATTTTGCAAATTGGGATTTGCGGAAATAAAGACAAACTTCCACAACCCCCAATTTATCCCCACAACTCCCCGCAGATAAACCCCATCGGGCAGAACCGAAACCCGACACAAACCGCTGTCTATGTCGTTCAGCACTGCCTTTTTCGATGCTATCATAAAGCCATCAAATGAAGGAGGCATTCATCCATGAACACAGATAAGATTTATGCAGAACAGCTCGCGAACGAGTATGCACCCAAGGACACTTCAAAGGTCGTCGCCCTGTGCAAACTGGACGCTCGGGACAAACTCCCCGCCGTTATTTTCACCTATACACTCAGCGTCATTTCCGCCTTGGTTTTCGGCCTTGGAATGTGCCTCGCCATGGGCCAGATCGGTGCCGGGACAACAGGCCACTTCGTGTTGGGCATCTCATCGGCGTGCCGGGCATGGCCGGTATGGGCATCAACTATCCGATCTACAAGCGCATTCTCGAAAACGGCAAAAAGAAATACGCCTTTGAGATCATGGAGCTTGTCAGAGAGATCAGCGAGAAGTAAACTGTAACATAGATGCCAAAAACGAGGTGAGAGACGTTGACCCGATCTGAAAGCAAATACTTTGCCACCGCCGCCCGCATGGATCAGGCGTTTCTGGAGCTGATCGAGCAGAAGGACTTTGCCTATATCACGGTGAAGGAGATCTGCGAACGGGCCGGAGTCAACCGCTCTACCTTCTATCTGCACTACGAGACCATCGGCGACCTTCTGGCAGAGCGTGCACAGCACATCATCGACGAATTTGTGGCATTCATTCCCCATGATACCAAGAAATTTCTGGAAAATCTGCAAAACTGCCCGCTGGAGGAATTGTACCTCATCACGCCGGAGTATCTGACACCCTATCTGACCTGCATCAAGGAGCACCGCCGCGTTTTTCGGACCACCGTAGAGCAGGCGTCCATTCTGCGGATAGCAAACGCCTACGAAAGCCTGAATCTCCATGTGCTGACGCCGATCCTGAACCGCTTTCAGGTGCCGCCCATCTTTTTCCCGAAACCCGTAGCGGCACCGGCGGTTTTCCGCTATAATTAGGGGGACAAACCGTGAAACGGAGGGATCGGGCATGGCAAAACCT
>CALEQS010000224.1 GCA_937907975.1 uncultured Clostridia bacterium
TATATTGAGAACGCCGCCAAGATCTGCGCGCTGGCCCAGAGCAGCGGCACGGCAGCCGTGGTGAAGCCCGAGGTGGTGGAGGCCATCCGGGCACACTACAACGTCCACATTTAAAACAGGGAAAGGGGAGAAAACGGCTTGGACAGGAGAGATGAGGGCTTGGCCTTTTTACTGCGCTATGAAAATGTGGCGTGGTACGAGAATGGCGCGGTGCGCATTCTGGACCGGCGGATCTACCCGATTCGAATCGAGTTTGTGACCTGCCATACCCACGACGAAGTGGCGCAGGCCATTGCGGACATGGTGACCCAGAGCGGCGGCCCCTATACGGCGGCGGCCATGGGTATGGCGCTGGCGGCGTGGGAGGCCCGGAACAAGAGCGCGGCGGATACGCTGACTTTTCTGGAACAGGCGGCCTATACTCTGTCTCATGCCCGGCCTACCACAGCGGCCAAGATGGAGCGGGTCACCGCTCGGGCACTGGAGCGGGCGAAAACTGCCCTTGCAGAGGGCATCCACGGGGAAGCGCTGGCCGAGCTGCTGCGCCAGAGTGCGATCGACCGGTTGAATGCCGGCTACGCGGACCATGACCGCATGGCGGAGTATCTGGCCAACCTGACACCGCGGAACGCCACCGTAATGACCCAGTGCTTTGCAGAGTCCATCATTGGCTGTTATCTGCGAGAGTGCCGTCGTCGGAATAATGAGGTGAAGCTCATCTGCCCGGAGACCCGCCCCTATTTTCAGGGCGCTCGGCTGACCGCCAGTGTGGCGCGGGATATGGACTTTGATGTGACAGTTATCACCGACAATATGCCGGGCTACACCATGCGGGAGAAAAAGGTGGATTTTTTTACTTCTGCTTCCGACGTCATCACGATGGACGGCCATATCATCAACAAGGTCGGCACCTTCCAGATCGCCCTCTGCGCCTCCTACTGGGGCATTCCGTACTATGTGACCGGTGCACCCGACCCGAAGCGGCCCACCCTTGACAGCGTGACGATCGAGGAACGGGACCCGGAACTGGTGCTGGACGCCATGGGCACCAAAACCACTCTGCCCGGCGTCAAAGGCTTTTACCCGGCCTTTGATATTACGCCGCCCAAACTGTGCGACGGCGTGGTCACGGATAAGGGCGTGTTTGCACCCTGCAATTTGAAACACTATTTTGACTGAAAAATGCCCCTGCCGATTTCAAATCGACAGGGGTATTTTATGATTCAGTTTTCTCAGCCGGCCGGTGCGGAAGCGGCCGACCCGGCACTGGAGGTGCCGTCCGAACCGGTCTCATCCGCAGTGGAGTCGGTCTTCTGGGCTGTATAGGGCGTGACCGCTTTATAAGAGCCGTCCGTATTGACGGCAAAGTAGCCCGGCGTCATCAGCAGGTCAGTGATGCTGTCCGCATAGACCTCTTGGGGATAAAACAGGCTGGCGGGGACATTGATGCGCCCGTTGTCCAGCGAGTCAGTGGTGTCCACGCTCTCGCCGCTGGAGAGCGCAATGGCCACACGGGCGGCCTCCTCGGCCATGCCGGTGCAGTCGTCCAGCAGGGTCATGGCCTGACGGCCGGACACCAGATCGTTGACATTCTGCTCCAGACAGCCCTGCCCGGTCAGAATCGGGAACACTCCGCCGGCATAGTGGTCAAAAAGTGTGTCGCTCACTGCCCGGGCCAGCGTGTCGTCAGCGCAGAGCACCGCATCCAGCCCGCCGGCGGCATAGGTGGAACTCAGAAGGGTCTCCATTCGGGGGTTCGCATCATCTGCGCTGGCAGAGCACACATCTTCCAGTGCCGTCTGGCCGGAGGCAATGGAGAGCACACCGGCGTCAATATAGACCTGAAGCACCTCCATGGCACCCTGATACTGGAATGCGGTCAGCGGGTCGTTCGGGTCGCCGAAGAACAGCTCCAGATTGTATGTATTTGTAGTGTCAGCCAGGGAGAGCATATCCTCAATACAGCTGGCCTGCAAATATCCGGCCTCATAACCGTCAAAGCCGACGTAGTAGTCTACGATGCCGGAGTCGGTGATCAGCGTCTGATAGGCGATCAGGTTCAGACCATCATCAATGGGGGAGTGAGCTTCATCTTCCGCTTCATCCTCGGCGGAGCCGCCGCTGATGCGCTGACGGTCGGTGTCCTCCAGCGCCAGATCAGCGGCCAGGCGGCTGGGCTCCACGGCGGCGGCGATGATGGTGGTGCAGCCTGCGCCGATCATGTCCTGGATCTGCTGGGCCTGTGCGGCGGCATCATTTCCGGCAAACTGAATGTTGACTTCATAGCCTGCGGCGGTGAGAAGATCATGGAGCGTCTCGCTGTCCGTTGACCAGCGCGCCTCGGAGTCGTTGGGCATGGAAATGCCAATCTTCTTTGCCCTTTTCTTCTGCCCGGCATTGTTTCCGCAGCCCGTGCAGAGACCGGCCAGCATTGCCAGCGACAGCAGGAGACAGAGTGCTTTTTTGATTCGCTTCATAGGGAAAATCCTCCAACCCGGTCAAATACCGGGCGTTCGTGCAAATTTAATTGCATAAGTATAGCATAATCTGCGCGAAAAGGGAAGTAAAAAGAGGCCGCCTGCGCAGCAGACGGCCTCTTTATGAGCTGTTTTCAGTTTTTCTTGGTCAGTGCCTGAATGGCGGCGGCGGCGGCATTCTGCTCCGCCTCTTTTTTACTCCGGCCCTCGCCGGTGCCGATGGCCTTGCCGTTCAGCAGGACCTCCATGCGGAAGGTCTTTGCGTGGTCAGGGCCGCTCTCACCCACCAGCTCGTAGGCGAGAGCCTGACCGGTCTTGCGCTGGACCAGCTCCTGCAGGGCGGTTTTGTGGTCCTTGGCCGCGTCGTGCACACGGGAGATGTGATCGAGAATAAAGTGCTGGATCAGGCGGCGGGCGGCGCTGATGCCGG
>CALEQS010000225.1 GCA_937907975.1 uncultured Clostridia bacterium
TCGGACAGCTCGTCATATTCCTCGCTGTAAGAACTATAGTCTCCGAACTTCCCGGAATATGCGCTCTTTTTCATAATGTGGAAGCCGTCCGGATCAATCTTAACGCCGATGCGGGCGCCGACAGGGGAGTGGTCCGTGGTCTGAATGAGCCATTTGAAGCCGCGGAAATCCACGATGATGTCGTACTGCATTCCCTTGAAGGTGACGTTGGTGACCGTGCCGGTGAGCTGGCCCTGCTCCACGGGGACGATGTCGATGTCCTCCGGGCGGATGACCACATCCACCGGCTCGTTGGGGGCAAAGCCGCTGTCCACGCAGGGGAATTTCCGGCCATACATCTGCACCACCCGGTCCTCCGCCATGATGCCGTCGATGATGTTGGACTCGCCGATGAAGTCCGCCACGAAGGCGTTTTTCGGCTCGTTGTAGATATCCTCCGGCGTGCCGATCTGCTGGATGGAGCCCTTGTCCATGACCACAATGGTATCGGACATGGTCAGGGCCTCTTCCTGATCGTGGGTGACGTAAACGAAGGTAATGCCCACCTGCTGCTGGATTTTCTTCAGCTCGATCTGCATGTCCTTCCGGAGCTTGAGATCCAGCGCGCCCAGCGGTTCGTCCAGCAGAAGGACCTTGGGCTGGTTGACCAGTGCCCGGGCGATGGCCACCCGCTGCTGCTGTCCGCCGGAGAGGGCGTCGGGCTTCCGGTGCTCAAAGCCCTTCAGGCTGATAATCTCCAGCATCTCGCCGACGCGGCGCTCGATTTCCTTTTCATCCAGCTTGACCATCCGCTTTCCGGAGGGGTCGGCCGGGTCGGGCACCTTTTTCAGCCGGAGGCCGAAGGCGATATTCTCAAACACGCTGAGGTGGGGGAACAGGGCATACTTCTGGAAAACCGTGTTGATCTGCCGCCGGTAGGGCGGAACAGCATTAATCCTCACACCGTCGAACAGGACGTCTCCCGACGTAGGTGTCGTGAAGCCGCCGATAATGCGCAGCGTGGTGGTTTTGCCGCACCCGCTGGGTCCAAGCAGTGTGAGGAATTCTCTGTCATTGATGTAGAGGTTCAGGTTGTTCAAAACCTGTTCGTCGTCGAACGCCATGCAGAGGTTCCGCAGGCGAATCAACTCTTTTGCCATGTATCCTCCCCCATTTCATATAAATTTTACACAAATTACAGGAAATAAAGCCTCTTTTCTCTGTTGAGGGGGAACCTTTCTCGTCGAAATTCAGCAATATAGAACTATATAAGAAATGCGCTGAAAAGTCAAGGGATATCCCTCACGAAAAGTACTTCTTTTTAAAAGGAATCTCCGTCACGGTGAACACACTGCCCCGCAGGTATTCCAGCGCTCCGGCATCGGTGGTGAAATCGAAGGCCAGCCGGTAGGAGTACAGCGCCTGGCGGGTCTCCCCGTATTTTCGGTTGATCTGCCCGTTTCCATACTTGCCGTCGCCCAGAAGGGGATGCCCCAGCTCCGCCATGGAGACCCGGATCTGGTGGGTCCGTCCCGTGAGAAGCCCGCATTCCACCAGGGACAGCTCTCCCCGGGTTTCCAGGGTGCGGTAGAGGGTAACGGCCTTTTTGCCGCCGGGGACGGGCCTGCGGTAAAAGGACACCTCCTTTTTCTTTTCGTCCTTGAGCAAAAAGCCCTCCACCTTCCCCTCCGCCGGACGGGGACGGCCGACGGTGACGCAGAGATAGGACTTGCGCAGCTCATGGTCCCGGATTTTGTCGTTGAGGATCCGCAGCGTCTGCGCGTTTTTTGCGGCGATGACGATGCCGCCGGTATTCCGGTCAATGCGGTTGCACAGCGCA
>CALEQS010000226.1 GCA_937907975.1 uncultured Clostridia bacterium
CTGGAGGGCTGCGAGCACGCGGTGTTCGAGATCCTCTCCAACGCCATCGACGAGGCCCGCAGCGGCCACGGCGACAAGATCATCGTCACCCGCTACGCCGACCGCTCCATCGAGGTGGAGGACTTCGGCCGGGGCTGCCCGGTGGACTGGAACAACGCAGAGCAGCGCTACAACTGGGAGCTGGTGTTCTGCGAGCTGTACGCCGGCGGCAAGTACGGCAGCGGCGACGGCGACGCCTATGAGTTCTCCCTCGGCCTGAACGGCCTCGGCTCCTGCGCCACCCAGTATTCCTCCGAATACTTCGACGCCACCATCTACCGGGACGGCAAGAAATACACGCTCCACTTTGAAAAGGGCGAAAACATCGGCGGACTTCACGCCGAGGACGCTCCCCGCCATAAGACCGGCTCCAAATTCCGCTGGAAACCCGATCTGGAGGTGTTCACCGACATCGCCATTCCGCTGGAATACTACACCGACGTGCTCAAGCGGCAGGCCGTGGTCAACCCCGGCGTCACCTTCGTGCTGCGCAATCAGAGCGGCTCCAGCTTTGAGGAGACTGAGTTCCGCTACGAGAACGGCATTCAGGACTATGTGGCCGAGCTGGCGGGCGACACCGCCCTCACCACCCCCGTGTTCTTCTCCACCGAGCGCACCGGCCGGGACCGGGCAGACAAGGACGACTACCGGGTGAAGATCAGCGTGGCGCTGTGCTTCTCCAACACGGTGAATGTCATCGAGCACTACCACAACTCCTCCTGGCTGGAGCACGGCGGCTCCCCGGAGAAGGCCATGCGCTCCGCTCTGCTCAGCGCCATCGACAGCTATCTGCGCGCCAATAACAAATATAATAAAAATGAATCCAAGATCACCTGGGCGGATATTCAGGACTGCCTGATCTTCGTCTCCAGCAACTTCTCCACTCAGACCAGCTATGAGAACCAGACGAAGAAGTCCATCACCAACAAGTTCGTGCAGGAGGCCATGGCCGACTTTCTGAAAGAACAGATGGCGGTCTACTTCATTGAGACCCCCACCGACGCGGTGAAGATCGCCGAGCAGGTGCTCATCAACAAGCGCAGCCGCGAACACGCAGAGAGCCAGCGGGTCACCATCAAGAAAAAGCTCAGCGGCAGCCTTGACCTCAGCAACCGGGTGGCCAAATTCGTGGACTGCCGCACCAAGGATACCTCTCTGCGGGAGCTCTACATCGTGGAGGGCGACTCCGCCATGGGCGCCGTCAAGCAGAGCCGGGACGCAGAGTTTCAGGGCATTATGCCCGTGCGCGGCAAAATCCTGAACTGCCTGAAGGCGGACTACAACAAGATCTTCAAAAGCGAGATCATCACCGACCTCATCAAGGTCATGGGCTGCGGCGTGGAGCTGAAGGGTGTCAAGAAGTCCAAGGATCTGGCGGACTTTGACATCAACAATCTGCGCTGGAACAAGATCGTCATCTGCACCGATGCCGACGTGGACGGCTATCAGATCCGCACCCTGATCCTGACCATGCTCTACCGGCTCACCCCCACCCTCATTGAGGAGGGCTATGTCTATATTGCCGAGTCCCCCCTATATGAGATCACCTACCGGGACGACACCTGGTACGCCTACTCCAATAAGGAGAAGGACGACATTGTCAACGGCGAGCTGGCGGGCAAGAAGTGCTCCATCCAGCGTTCAAAGGGTCTTGGCGAGAACGAGCCGGACATGATGTGGCTGACCACCATGAACCCCGCCACCCGGCGGCTCATCAAGGTCATGCCCATGGACGCGGAAAAGACCGCCCAGACCTTCGACCTGCTGCTGGGCGACAACCTGCAGGGCCGGAAGGATCACATTGCCGAGGACGGGCATCTGTTCCTCGAACTGGCGGATATTTCTTAAGCCCGCCTTCGCGCTTTGTTGATGCGGCGAAAGCCGTTTCAACAAATAAACTTATACGCAAGCCTTCCCCTTGATTGGAAGGCTTCTGCCCCCGCTCTGACGGAATTTTAAGAAGGACAAGAAGAATGGCAAGAAAGAAAAAAACTGACAGCGGCGCCAAAAAGGTGGATGCCTCCCATGTGAAGGGCCTGCGGGCCGAGGTGCTGGAGCAGCCCATTGTGGACACGCTGGAATGGAACTATATGCCCTATGCGATGAGCGTCATCATCTCCCGGGCCATCCCGGAGATCGACGGCTTCAAGCCCAGCCACCGCAAGCTGCTCTACACCATGTATCAGATGCACCTGCTGGGCGGCAGCCGCACCAAGAGCGCCAACATCGTGGGCCAGACCATGCGGCTGAACCCCCACGGCGACGCCGCCATCTATGACACCATGGTGCGCCTTTCCCGGGGCTACGGCGCTCTGCTGACCCCCTATGTGGACAGCAAGGGCAACTTCGGCAAGGTGTACTCCCGTGATATGGCCTGGGCCGCCAGCCGTTACACCGAAGCCCGGCTCGACCCCATCTGCGGCGAGTTCTTCCGGGACATCGACAAGGACACCGTGGACTTTGTGGACAACTATGACGGTACCGTAAAGGAGCCCTCCCTCCTGCCCACCACTTTCCCCAACGTGCTGGTGAGCGCCAACCAGGGCATTGCCGTCGGCATGGCCTCCAACATCTGCGGCTTCAATCTGGGTGAGGTGTGCGACACCACCATCGCCCGCATCCGCAATCCCAAGGCCGACCTGATGGCCACCCTGAAAGCCCCCGATTTCCCCACCGGCGGACAGCTGCTCTTTGACCAGAAGGAGATGGAGAAGATCTATTCCACCGGCCGCGGCTCCTTCAAGGTGCGCTGCAAGTGGCGCTACGACAAGGCGCAGAACGTCATTGAGGTCTACGAGATCCCGTACAGCACCTCCATTGAAGTCATTATGGACAAGGTGGTGGAGCTCAACAAGGCTGGCAAGATCAAAGAGATCGCCGATATGCGCGACGAGACCGATCTGAACGGTCTGAAGCTGGCCATCGACCTCAAGCGCGGTGTGGACCCCGACAAGCTCATGCAGAAGCTCTATCGGCTCACCCCTCTTCAGGACAGCTTTGCCTGCAACTTCAACATTCTGATCGCCGGAATGCCCCGGGTCATGGGCGTAGGCGAGATCCTGGACGAGTGGACAGCCTGGCGCACCGAGTCTGTCCGCCGCCGGGCCTACTACGACATGACGAAGAAGGAGGAGAAATACCACCTGCTTCAGGGCCTGAAGAAGATCCTGCTGGACATCGACAATGCCATCAAGATCATCCGGGAGACCGAGTCCGACGCGGAAGTCATCCCCAATCTGATGATCGGCTTCGGCATCGACCAGGTACAGGCCGAATATGTGGCGGAGATCAAGCTGCGCAATATCAACAAGGAATATATCCTCAAGCGCACCGCCGAAGTGGACGAGCTGGCCGACCAGATTGCCGATCTCAAGGATCTGATCGCATCCCCCAAGCGGCTCCAGAACGTCATTATTCAGGAACTCACCGAGGTGAAGAAGAAGTTTGCCGCCCCCCGCCGCACCGAGATCCTCTACGATGTGGAGGAGCCCGTGGCGGAGGAAGAGGAGGAAATCCCGGATGTGCCGGTGAACCTGTTTCTCTCCCGGGAGGGCTACCTCAAGAAGATCACCCAGCAGTCCCTGCGCATGTCCTTTGAGCAGAAATATAAGGAGGGCGACGGCCCCTATCTCAGCTGGGAGGCCAACAACCGGGACGAGCTGCTGGTATTTACCAATAAGCAGCAGTGTTACAAATGCCGCCTGAATGACTTTGAGCCCTCCAAGGCCAGCGTGCTGGGCGATTACCTGCCCACCAAGCTGGGCATGGACGAGGGTGAGAGCGTGTTCTGGGCCTGCATTCCCGGGGATTACTCCGCCCAGCTGCTGTTCTGCTTTGAAAACGGCAAAGTAGCCCGGGTGCCCCTCAGCGCCTACCAGACCCAGAGCAACCGCCGCCGCCTGACCGGCGCCTACTCCGACAAGTCTCCGC
Source organism: uncultured Clostridia bacterium (assembly GCA_937907975.1). GTDB lineage: Bacteria > Bacillota > Clostridia > Oscillospirales > Oscillospiraceae > UMGS1766. The sequence continues at coordinate 3,970 of CALEQS010000226.1, forward strand.
TGGTGGCCTGTCTGCTGGTGACCGAGGAGCAGGAGTATGTGCTCATCTCCACCGAGGGCCGGGCCGTCATCTTCAATTCCGCCGCCCTGTCCCCCAAGACCACCCGCTCCACTCAGGGCGTCAACATCATGACGCTGAAGCCAAAGTGGCACGTCGCCGAGGCCAAGCCTCTCGCCCAGTCCGGCATTGTCAACGTCTCCCGCTACCGTTCCCGCTCCCTCCCCGTGGCCGGTGCTCTGCTGAAGCCGGAGGATAAGGGCGAGGAGCAGATGACGCTGATCTGAGCCTGTAAATCAGGCTGTCTGTCTTTTTGTCATCCTGAGCAAAGCGAAAGATCTTAAAACATTCATCTCCGACTGTAAGCCGGTTTCCTGCAGCAGTCCGTGCTGTAAGATTCTTCGGCCTGCGGCCTCAGAATGACAGTACAGGCGGCTCTCTTTTTCTACAAAAGGACTTCAGACAAACATTTATATTCTCACTTTCTACGCGAACCGAGGTTTTTTCCATGGCAGATCTTGATAAACTGACCAAAAATCTGAAGCAGGAGGGCTTTCAGGTCTC
>CALEQS010000227.1 GCA_937907975.1 uncultured Clostridia bacterium
CCAGGTGAAGGTAGGGGACTTGACCATCATCTCGTAATGGATGCCCTTAAAGACAACGCTCTCCACCACGCCGCGGATGTGGCCTTCCTCCGGCTCACACAGGTGCAGATCCTCAGGCCGCACCACCACGTCCACCGGGGCGTTTTCACCGAAGCCGCCATCCAGGCAGGGGAAGGTGTGGCCCGCGAAGGTGACCAGCTTATCCCGCACCATGATGCCGTCGATGATGTTGCTCTCGCCGATGAAGCTGGCGACGAAAGCATTTTTCGGTTCGTTATAAATGTCTGTCGGAGTTCCGATCTGCTGAATCTTGCCGCCGTTCATGACTACGATGGTGTCGCTCATGGTGAGCGCCTCCTCCTGGTCGTGGGTGACATAGATAAAGGTGATGCCAACTTCGCGCTGGATCTTCTTGAGCTCCACCTGCATACTCTTGCGCAGCTTCAGGTCAAGGGCGCCCAGCGGCTCATCCAGCAGCAGCACCTTGGGCCGGTTGACGATGGCCCGGGCAATGGCGATGCGCTGCTGCTGACCACCGGACAGGGAGTTGATGCTCCGCTTTTCGTAGCCGGACAGGTTCACCAGCGCCAGCGCCTCATCCACCCGCCGGCGGATCTCGTCCTCAGGCGTCTTACTGATGCGCAGACCGAAGGCGATGTTCTCGTAGATGTTCAGATGGGTGAACAGCGCGTACTTCTGGAAGACGGTGTTGACCTGCCGCTTGTGGGGCGGCACATCGTTGATCCGCTTTCCGTCAAACAGCACGTCGCCGCTCGTGGGCTTCTGAAAGCCGCCGATGATGCGCAGAGTGGTGGTCTTGCCGCAGCCGGAGGGCCCCAGCAAAGTGAGAAATTCAGCATCGTTGATATAGAGATTGATCGAATCCAGTACGACCTCGCCGTCAAATTCCATGACGCAATCAACCAGCCGTATCAGCTCCTTGGACATTTATCCTCCCCCGTTTCTTCTTCATATTTCGACCCCGGCGCACCTCTTGAGAAGTCAGCCGGGGTGGTTGGATGAAAGTTAGGTTATCCCTTATAAAAAAGGATGCGATTCAGTCTACTTCTTTAAGGTCAAAAAGTCAATCATTTTCCAAAATAATCGGAGAAAAAATAGAAAAATTTTTTACATATCAGAAATAAATGCCAGATTTAACATTTTGTTCGCCTTGTCTTTACATTCAGCGGCTGCCGTCTGTGCCGGAGCCCACCTGAACGCCGGGGAAATACTCCTCCACGAAGTCGACGTGCTCCACCTGCCAGCTGCGTCCGTTCAGGTATTCCAGCTCTCCCGCATCAGTGGTGAAGCGGAAGGTGAGTTTCCAGCTCCAGAGCGCCTGATGTTTGCGGCCATATTGGCGGTTCACCTTTTCACTGCCGTATTTGCCGTCACCCAGCAGAGGGTGTCCGGCGTGTGCCATCATGGCGCGGATCTGATGGGTGCGGCCGGTGATGAGGTCGCACTCCACAAGGGAGAGGTTTCCCTTTGTGGCCAGTGTGCGGTATTTCGTGATGGCCTTCCGGCCGCCGGGCACCGGCTTGGAGCGGATGGACACCTGCTTTTTGGCTTCGTCCTTGACGATAAAGCCCTCCAGCGTGCCTGTACTCGGCGTGGGACGGCCCAGCACCGCGCAGAGGTAGAGTTTTTCCAGCTCCCGGTCCCGGATCTTCTGATTCATGATCCGCAGCGCCTCGGCCGTTTTGGCGGCGATGACGATGCCGCCGGTGTTCCGGTCGATCCGGTTGCACAGCGCCGGGGCAAAGGAGTTTTCCCAGTAGGGACTCCACTCCTTCTTCTGGTAGAGGTAAGCCTGAATATGGTTGATGAGGGTGTTCACCTTTTCCGTCTCGTCGGCGTGGACGACCATGCCGGGCATTTTGTTCACAAGCAGGATGTGCTCATCCTCGTAGACAATGTCCAGCTTTGGCTTGAACAGCTTCAGAAACGCATTTTCCGGCGTGGGCTGGTC